>NZ_BTPU01000022.1:0-57255 GCF_036985595.1 Vallitalea maricola
ATAGGGTCTTTTGGGTCATAACTAATATGCTCACAGTCACACTGCTTGTCCTCGTTATGAGCCACTATTATGATTCCCTCTTTTTGGGAGAGTATCATCTCTGCTCTTTCTTCACTTTTTTTGTCTGTAATGATATATTTTAATTCTGCACACTCTGACATGATTTGCAATCTGGTATTTTGATAGTTTTCATCAAGAGGAACAAATATGCCGCCTGCTTTTAATATTCCTATCATGGCTGTTATCATTTCTACTTTATTGTCAAGAAGTATCCCTACTGGTGTTTTTTGTGGGATTTCTTTTGCAACAAGTACATTTTTTATAGTTTCTGACCTATTGTCAATCTCTTCATAGGTTACTTTCTGCTCATTATATTCTGCTGCTGTTTTGCTATTATATTTTTTTAATGCTTCCAGTAATTTATCCTGTATCGTGTTAACCATACTATTTCCTCCATCCTCTTTTTATGAAAGACTGTTAATACCGAATTGATCCAAAAATATATTAAAAGTCAAAGCAATAATTAACATATCATCATCATATGGAACATTAAGTTTGAATCCATCTTTTAAATACTGTTTTTTGTACCTTTCAATAGTATCTGCATTAAATATTCCCTGTCTTTTTATTCTTTCATACGATAAAAGATCCATAAAATATTCATTATTCATCTTAAGCAGATCCGAACTCCCTGGTGCAACAAAAGCAAATTTTGGACGTTTAATTATTTCCATAGGAACTACCTTTTCAGCAGTCCTTTTTAATATATATTTTTCTTTGTAAGCTTTTAACTTCATGCTTGTAGGAATTTTCTTTACAAACTCTATCACATCTTTATCTAGGAAAGGATATCTAGCCTCTACAGAATTGGCGAGAGCCATCCTATCACCATGATCGGTGAGTAAATGGTCACCCATTCTTAATTTGAAATCAACATATGACCTTCTGTTAAATATGCTTACGTCCTTAATCCTTTCCTTATTAATTAAGGGATGCTTATAGCAGTTAAATTCATCATATACTGCATTAGCTTCTTTTGAATACAATTCTCTTACTTTTTGGGAATAACTATAATGATATTTCTCATATAAAAAATTCTCGTCTCCCCATAACTGTTTTCTTATCTCATTTTCTCTTTTTAATTCATCTGTCATCGGCTGACTCTGCTTCTGATTGGATTTCAATTGGTCGAATCTATATCCAATATAACCACCAAATAATTCATCAGCACCCTCACCAGTAAGAATTACTTTTACATTATCAGAACGAGCTGCACTAGATAAGGCAAGTGAAGCTGTATTATAACTTTCTTTTAGGGCACTTTCTGAATGATATACAGCCTTTTTTATCCTGTCAGCAATAGAGTTAAGGTCAAATCTTATTTCATGGTGAATAGAATTCACCTTCCCTGCCATTAGTCTCTGATACTTTCCTTCAGAAATGCTTTTATCATTGAAATCAACTGAATAGGAATTCCTTTGAATACCTTCACCAACTTCGTATATTTTCCCTGCAATCAAAGCTGAATCTAATCCTCCACTTAGATAGAAACCAACTGGTACATCTGCCTGTAATCTTCTCTTCACTGATTTTGTAAGGAGATCATTCAGATGCTCAATATAATACTCTTCATCATGAATTTCTTCTTTCTCATCTTCCTTTTGATAGATCAAATCCCAATATTCAGTGTTAACAATTCCATGAGTCCTATCTACACTAAGGAAATGTCCCGGTTCAAGACTCTTGATATTCCCAAATAAAGTACGTGGACTTGCCATTCCTGGGAAATTCATAATCTGGTCCAAACCAGTAAGGTCTATTTGCCTTTTTACATAAGGATTCTGTAAGATAGCTTTTATCTCTGAACCGAATATAAACATTTTATCTACAACTGTATAATAAAATGGTGCTATACCTACGTTGTCCCTTGCACATATGAACTTTTTCTTCCGACTATCATATATAACAAATGCAAACTGACCATTTAGATAATTAATAAAATCCGTATCATAGTCCTCATATAGATGTAATATGACTTCTACGTCACATTTTGAACGAAAAGTATGACCTTTTTCTATGAGTTCTTTCTTTAATTCTTTATAATTGAATATCTCTCCATTGCATATTAAAAAAACTGTATTGTTCTCATTGTTCAGGGGCTGATGACCCCCTTCCAAATCCACTATGCTCAATCTTGAGAATCCTAATGCTATATTACGTTCAATATGATAACCTGTATCATCAGGTCCTCTATGCTCTATAACATTAATCATGCTTAACAGAACATTCCTGTCTATACGGTCTTCATCTTTCAAATCAACATAACCACAAATACCACACATATGCCACATCTCCTATAATATTTAACTTTTGTCAATAAGTTTTTCTGCTTCATCTACAGACAGCTTACCTTTTTCAAGTTTATAAAGTACATCAATTATCATTGTGAATCGATTATCAGTATCTTTATCCTCAATATCTAACTTGCTGGTTATATATTGTGTCATTTCATTTATTGATGGATATGTAAATATATCTGATACTTTTACTATTCCAGGGTATTTTTGTTCTACTGCTTTTGACAATGCAACTGCCTGTATGGAATCACCGCCTAGATTGAAAAAGCTCTTGTAGATATCTATATCATCCAATCCTAATATGTCATTCCAGATTTTAATGAGTTCTTTCTCGACTGGTGCATTATCATATCTAATTTTTTTTATTGGTATGTTACTATCTTTAGCTGAATTATGTACTGATATATTTTTTGTGCCTTTATTTTTCATATGCTTAATGATTTCATCATCAAACTGTAATCCCGCTTTTTCATAGAAAATTTCTAACTTCTGGTAATCTATTTTTCCGATAATAATATTTCTATTATCACTTGACAGTACCCTTTTGAATGCTTCAATCCCGATATCAGTTGGAAGCATCTTGAAAACTCCTGTATCCTTTTGATTGCTTTCATAAGCCATTCCAGCATCTTTCCATGGTGCCCAATTGATAGTTATATACTTAGTAACCTGTGTTCTATGTAATGGTTCACTAGAGTCAAGGTATGCATTAGCAGCGGCATAGTCACCTTGACTGGGATAACCGTATAATGATGAAATTGATGAGAAATTAATGAAAAAGTCTAATTCATCATCTCTAGTAATATCCAATAATGTATTATTACCATATACTTTTGGCTTAAGTACTTTTTTGAAGCTCTCATCTGTCTTGTTCATAATAAAAGCATCATCTATAACTCCTGCTCCATGCACAATGCCATTTATCTTACCAAACTTATTACGTAATTCATTAAAGATACCTGACATATCACTTTTATCTGAAACATCTCCGCTAGAATAAGTTATATTGGTTCCTGCTTCTGATATACTGCGTAATATATTAATATTCTCTTCAAGTTGATTATTTATAGTTGTACTATCATTAATACCATTTAACTGTTTTATTTCTTTTCTTCCAATCAGTGCTATATTAGTCTTTTTAGTATCACTAATACACTTAGCTATACGTATCCCAATACTTCCCATACCTCCAGTAATAATATACACACCATTTTCATGAATCATATCTTGAAAATTATCAGCTGATGGTAATTTGACAGTTTCAATAACCTCTCCATAAGCTTTACCGTCCCTATAGGCTGTGTATAACTGTGTACCATAGGTATTGATATTCTCTACTACACTGTCTATCTCGCTTGAAACTTTCAGATCATCTATATCTAGTACTCTGCACTGTACATTGGAAACTTCATTAGCCAGAACCTTACCCAAACCAGCCATACAACCGTTGTATGGATTTGTCTTTAACTGTTCGCCTATTTTTTTCATATAATCAGTTACCAATACTATATCCAGTTCATACTGAATCTTCATATCGATAATACTTCTAGCTATCTTCAACAAACTATATACACCATTTTGTAGATTACTATCTATATCAGTGCTGTTATTATCATTTAGTGAAAGCAAGTGAATAATCTGCATATTGTCATTAATACACTGGCTAAGTACTTTACTGTAGCTTTCCTGTGTATTATCAGTATAGAACTTATTACTGCTAACTTTTTCATATTTCTCTGATAAATATATCTCTGCAACGTTTTTTCTAGTCTTCTTTATTTTTTCAATAATGGCAGAAGCTTTTTTCGTGTCAGCTCCTATTATAAGAACAGGCTTGTCTATATAATCATTATCATTTTGTACATGAGTACATTCCTTGTAAGAAATCTTATAACTATAGGAATCATCATATCTTTGTTCTGGTCGATTAACCTTCTTTGCAATAAAATCCTTTACCTTTGCAATTATCCTTCCTTTTTCATTAAATAATACAACGTCACAAGAAACCATCTGTGAATTATCTTCCTGATCATTTCTATGGATAAAGGTATATATGGTCTTTTCAGTCTTTGAAAAAACCTTTAGTGAACCATAATTAAATGGTAGATAAACATCATTTCCAACATTCTGTGAAACAGCATTAATAGCCATATCATATATAGATGGATGGATATAATATTCTTCCAAATCATTTTCGTACTCTTTTGGCAGTTCAATTTTTACAAGAACCTCATTGTCATTCTTGTATACTTCTCTAACCAACTTGGTCCAGCGTTCTCCCAAGAATATCTGATTCTGTTTTCTATTAGAACCAGCTGATTCAACCTTATCTGTACATTTTTGTTTTACCTCTAAAAGAGTTAAATCAAGCTTGTCTGAATTTACCTTAGTTATTACTTGTCCTTCACAATAGATTCTATCCCACTCTTTATCATGTACACCACCATCATGGTAACCACTTCCTATTGTAAAATGATAACAGTCATTATCTTGTTGTATTAAGGTCTGTACTTCCACAGAATCGTCACCTTTAGTATACAAAGAGCTTAGATACACTACATTTTTAAATTCTATTGCTCCTTCTTTCTTGGTTATTCTATACATACCTTCTCTAACCATTTCTAGAAATGCTGTTCCCGGTACAATGTATCTATCAAATATCTTATGTTCGCTGAGTACCCAATGCTTCTTTAGATTGAACTCAGTATGAAAACAGTAAGTCTTCTCCTTAGAATTTATAACAGCATAGTCAATAAGAGGATGTTTATCCCCACTTTTTTCTATATCCAGCCAACATCTTTTCTTTTCAAATACATATGTAGGAAGGTTCACTCTCCATAATGCTTCTTTTTCATATAGCTTTTCCCACTCTATATCTGAACCTTTTACATATAAAAGTGAAAGTTTCTCTAAAATATCTTTCTTTGTATCATTTGCCAGATATTCTGTTACAAGTTGTTCTGATTCTTTATTATAATTTTTCTTTATTGATTCTGTGATTTCATCTGTATCACGTTTTTTCTTTTTATCTGATACCACAATATGTTTTTTATATACTATATTCCTAGGAAGCTCTCCATCTATACCGTTTACGCATATGTAATCCAATGCTTCACATAATTCATCAAGGGAATAAACGATGACTGCTAATCTATAATTATAATGTCCACGTCCTGTATTCATGGTATAACATATATCAGAAATATCTATTTCCCTATTTGCTGTAAGATATTTTTTCATATCACTTATGAGCGCAGTAAGTCCCTCTTTTTTAATCGCTGAAACTGTAAATATCTTAGGTATTTCATTACTATCAGTATTATGTATTTTAATATCATTTTCATTTTCTTCTAAAATAACATGGCTGTTGGTTCCACTTAATCCAAAAGAACTAATACCGCATCTTCTAGGAGTATCCTTGGTTGCCCAATTAGATAATCTATTATTTACATATACTGGAGATGTCTCAAAATCAATTCTCCTGTTAGGACAGTTAAAATTTATACTTGGTGGAATCTGCTTATTTTTTAACGCTAAAACCGTTTTTACAAGAGACACCATTCCTGAAACATTATCAAGATGGGATATATTAGTTTTAACTGAGCCTACACCACAGAACTGTTTACGACCCGTATATCTTTTAAAGGCATTGTTTATTGCTTGTACCTCTATAGGGTCACCTAGTCTTGTTCCTGTTCCATGTGTTTCTATGTATGAGATGGTATCAGGAGAAACACCTGCATCCTTCCATGCTCCGCAGATTACCTCTTCTTGTGCCCCAACATTAGGTGCAGTTATACCTACTGATGAACCGTCCTGATTAATACAGCTTCCTTTTATAACTGCATATATACTGTCTCTGTCTTTGATTGCTTTGTCATAACGTTTTATAACTAATGCTATACTTCCTTCACCGAATACCGCACCATCGGAATCATCATCAAATGTACATATCATCTCTTTATCAGATTCTATACCTAATTTTTCTTCTGAGTATACTGGACAAAAAGCTACCCTTACTCCACCAACCAATGCAGTATCTATCTCGTTGTTCCTTAGACTGCGGCATGCTAGATGCAGTGCCACCAATGATGAAGAACACTCTGTATTTACAATCATGCTTGGACCCTTAAGATTCAAGATATATGAAATTCGTGATGCAACAACTGAACTAAGATTTCCTGTCTCTGCATATGGAATCATTTTCTTATCAACATCTTTGATATATTGATAATACTCTCCTCCAGGTGTAAATCCTACGTATACCCCAGTATTACTTCCAACTAATTTTTCTCCGCCATATCCTGCATCCTCAATAGCTTTCCAGACGTTTTCCAAAAACAATCGTTGATTTGGGTCCATCAATTTCGCTTCATTATAGGAAATCTTAAAAAACCCATAATCGAATTTATCTATTTCGTCTAGATATCCTCCTTTTGCGAATCTGACATTACCATTATCTTCCCCTCTAAGCCTAAGATAGTCCATTACATCTTTCTGTCTGCTTCTTGACATATCATCAACACAGTTTTTTCCGTTTTTAAGATTTATCCAGAACTTATCCAGACTGCCTGCTTTAGGTAAATTTACATCAATACCAATGATAGCTATATCACGTGAGGATATTTCTTCTATTTCATCCAGTATATTATCATCTAAATCAAATCTTAACATGAATCCTCAGCCTCTCTTTCCCTTATCAATCTGCATGGCATCATTTCAAAAACAGTTCTGACACTGCCTTTATCAATTTTATATATTGTGATAAGAATATTTTCATATCATTCCTTGATAATTTTTCACTGTATTCCATGTTTACTTTTATACTGTCTGCTGACTCTTTTATCTCAATAATTACGTCATAGATGGATGTCAGTGATCCAGTTAATGGCTTATCTACAAATATCATACCTATTTCATTATCAAGTTTAATCAAATTATCTTTCCCTATATTACTTATTGTTTCTTTTTTACTCATGTAAGCTTTTTGTTTTATATCATCCAAGAACTTTTCCAGTTCTTTTATATCATTTATTTCTTCCTCTTTTACAATGTCCATCATTGAAATATTCTTTATATCCCCTACTGTAGTGTACATTGTGTAATCTTCATTCTCAGCTATACCGTAAAGATGATATGCAAAAATACTTAACAACCACTCAGAAATATTATGATCTTTTACTTTTGATGCTTTTTTGATTATTTCATGTTCTTGGCTTTTTATTGTATAAGACATATTGGCGTAACTGCTTGAATTAACATTCTTGGAGAAGTATTTTTCAGGCATATGTATTGTTCCATAGGAACTCTCATGAGTATTATTATCACTTTTGGCAGTAATCAATAGTTGTTCAATTTTTGAAACTGTACTATTATCAAAGAAATCTGCAATACTAATTTCACAGTTAAATTCTTTTTTGATTCTAGACTGCATTTGTACTAATAATACCGAGTCTCCTCCCACGTCGAAGAAGTTATCATTGAGACCGATATTCTCTGTATTCAAAATTTCTTCCCATATTGATACTATCTTTTTCTCTATATCATTTTGAGCCCCTATGAAATTGTCATCTATGGATTTATGCTTAGGTTTTGGCATTTGTTTTCTATCTATTTTCCCATTTAGAGTTAGAGGCATATCATCTAATTGAACATAGAACTTAGGTAACATATAATATGGCAGCTTACTCTTGAGAAATTCTTTTACATCATTGATATCTATCTTTTCTTGTCCAGTTACATAAGCACATAGATAACTACTGTTTTCTTCTTCCCATTTTAAAACCACTGCACTCTGAATTCCTCTTGACTGCATTAATATGGTTTCAATTTCACCAAGCTCGATTCTATGACCATTGAGTTTGACTTGATTATCATTTCTTCCTAATATATCCAATTGACCATTTGCTAGCCATCTTGCGGTATCACCTGTTTTATATATTTTTTCTTCTTTATTGTAAGGATTCAAGATAAACTTTTCTTTTGTTAGATTTTCATTATTAACGTATCCTCTAGCCAATCCAGAACCACCAATATATAAATCTCCATGACATCCTAATGGTCTTAGTCTAAGCTCATTATCCATAACATAAAAAGTAGTATTCAGAATAGGTCTTCCAACGGTAATTTCTTTGGATTCTGTTAATTCCCTGGTTGATGACCAGATTGTTGTCTCAGTTGGTCCATACATATTGAAAATTCTACCCTTATATACTTTTTTGACCTTATCCAATAATGATTTGTCCAATTTTTCTCCTCCAACAAGAAGAAGCTTAACTTTTTCAAACATCTCCATACATTCATCATCTTCCAGCATCATACGAACTCTTGAAGGTGTCGCCTGTATAATATCAACATTATTATTCATGATTAGTTTTCTAAGCAAAAACATATCCTTCTGTTGATTTTCGTCTGCTACTATAACTTCTAATCCCTGAGCGATTGAGCATATGGACTCTAATCCCCATATATCAAAAGAAACTGTTGTAAGTGCTAACATAGTATGTTCACTTTTCAATTCTAGATTTCTCTTCATACCTAAAACGAAATTGTATAAGTTTCTATGTTCAATCATTACTCCCTTGGCTTTTCCTGTTGACCCTGAAGTATAGATAATATAAGCTAATGCATCACTTGAATATTGGAACTCCTTAGTACTATTGTCTGTTATATATTCTTTTGCATCTATTTCATCTATGCTGATAACCTTATATTCATTGTTATCAATACCAACCCTAGATATTATCTCTTTTTCGCTTAGGATAATATCAGTTTTACTATCTTTCAGCATATAATTAATATGTTCCTGTGGGAATTCTGGATCTATTGGCAGATATGCTCCACCTGACCTTAGAATACCAACCATACCAACAATCATGTTGCTGGTTCTTCTAAGCAATAATCCCACAACTTTATCTTTTCCTATACCATTTTCCTGTAATATAGCTGCCAGCTTTAATGATTTTTCATCTAGTTCCTTATAGGTCAAGGCACCATCTATCCCTACAACAGCTGTTTTGCTACTATATTCCCTGAATGTTTTTCCAAACATATCATTTATTGTCTCACTGGAGATATCTATTTTCTCTCCCCTGCTCATATCAATAAGCATTTTTTCTTCTTCTAAATGTGAAAGTAATGCAATATCATCCAATTTGATATTTTGATTATTTATTACCTGTTCCAGAATATTTTTATAATTATCTATCATCTGCTGTATGAATATCCTGTCATATACTTCATTGCTGAAAGACAGATTGAACATTAGGTCTTCATTTGTCTCTTCTACATCCATAGTCAAATCCAAAGTTGCCGCATTAACATCATATTCCCCTTCCAATATCTTCCAATCACCATATCTAAGCTCTTTATTTTTCAAGTTGCTATGGAATGCAAATAATACATTAAATAATGAATTATCATCATTCTGTCTTTTTACATTTAATTTCTGTATTATCTCTTGAAATGGATAATCCTGATTTTCATAAGCTTTTGTACACTTTTCTTTTACATCATTTAATAGTTCATTAAAATTCTTATTAGGATTTACATTCATTCTGATAGCAAGAAGATTAATAAAATCCCCTATCAAATTTTCAGTCTGTTTATGATTTCTTCCTGCAATTGGGCTACCGATAATAATTACTTCCTGACTAATATATCTTGATACCAATATTCCATAAACAGATAACAAGGTCATAAAAAGTGTGGAATCATTTTTAGCAGCAATTTGTTTAAGTTTTTCTGTTTGTTCCCTATCTACATGGAACCATAGGCTATCACCAGAATTTTCTTCTTTGTGATGATCCCCTGTGCATGGCGGTATTATTGTGTAAGGTATCTTATCTTTAAATTCATTCAACCAATAAGCTTCCTGTTTTTTCATCTTGTCAGTCTTTATGAGATTGTTATGCCATGCAGCAAAATCTTTATACTGTGCCTTCAGTTCAGGTAAAACAGAACCGTTATATATTTTTATCAAATCTTCAAGAACCACTCCAAATGAATAACTGTCAAATATAATATGGTGTACATCATATATCAAGTACACTCTATTACTACTTATCCTAACAAGTTTTATTCTAACCAAAGGTGCTTTTTCAAGGTCAAATGGTCTCCTGAAATCTTTGATGATATTTTCTATATCTGTGCCATCAGACTGGCTATACTCTATATTCATATCTATATTGTCATATATCTTCATTTTAGGTATTCCATCTATGAGATAAAATCCTGTTCTCATTACTTCATGTCTATCAACTAAAGACTGAAATGCATTTTTTAACCTGTCAGTATCCACATCACCTTCTATAATTACTGCATTGGTAAGGTTATATCTTGTACTGCTTCCTTCAAACAGACATGGATAATATATTCTTTTTTGAGCTGAGGATAATTCATAGTACTCCTGCTCTTCTATTGGTGTTATGATATCATCATCACTAGAAACTGAGATAATCTCACCTAACTGGCCGATTGTTGGATTTTTCAATAAATCCGATACTTCAATATGAACATTCAGCTTATCATTTATACGGTTTATGACCTTTAACGCCTGTATTGAATCACCGCCCAGTTGAAAGAAACTGTCTTCCATGGAAATGGTGTCATACCCTAAACTATAGGCTACTATCTGAGCCATTTCTATTACAACAGGTGATACAGAAGATACATTGTCCCCTGTCACTTTTATATCTGATACCTTTCGTTCATACTCATTTGGCACATTCACAGGCGCATCTACCATAGATTTATTATGTAGATTACCCTTACTCACGTCCACATCAATCCAGCATCTTGTTTGTTCAAATGGATATACAGGCAGACTGATTTTATGGTATCTTTTCTTTTCATACAGTACATTCCATTCAACATGAATACCCTTAACATACAGTTTACATAACTCAAGAATTTCTTGATACTTTTTATCTAAATCCTTTGTTTTTCTTATTTCTGTAATTCTCTCTCTCTGGTTTTCATCTATATTATCATCATAATAATTATCTGCTCTACCATATAAGATTCCTTTTTCGTATTCAAAGTTTAATCCATTTTTTATAACCCAATCCATCTGATGCATTAGCTCATCAACGGATTTGAAAATAAAGGTTATACGCTGGGTATAATCCCCTCTACCTGTGTTAGCGGTATAACATAATTCGTCAATACTCCAATTACTATTATTGTTTTTTATATAATCATAATAAGTGGATATAAGTCTTTTAAGTACATTCGTTGAATGCCCACTTAACTTAAGTACTCGAATATCCTCTTTTACTTCTCTTTTCTTCCTTTTGTATGCACCTGCTTCTTCTAACACAACATGAACATTAGTTCCACTTAACCCAAAAGAAGTAACTCCACATCTTCTGGGAAATATGTCTGTATTCCAATCCATGAGTCTATTACTAATATAAACCGCAGAATCTTCAAAATTAATCTTTCTATTTGGCAGATTAAAATGTATATTAGGTGGAATCTGCTTATTCTTCAAAGCACATACAGCTTTTACGACTCCAAGTAGTCCTGCCGCAGTATCAAGATGTCCTAGATTAGTTTTCACTGAGCCAACTGCACAAAACTGTTTCTTGTTAGTGTAGGTATCAAAAGCTTTTTTGATTCCTTCCATCTCAATAGGGTCACCTAATTTGGTACCTGTACCATGTGTTTCAATATAGGTGATGGATTCAGGCTCAACACCTGCATTCTCCCATGCCTTGCAGATTAATCTTGTTTGAGCTGCTGCATTAGGGGATGTCAGGCTTGCAGATCTTCCATCACTATTAATACTGCTTCCTTTTATCACAGCATATATGTTATCTCTATCCTCAATTGCATTACCTAAAGATTTTAATAGAACAGCTATTGAGCCTTCTCCTCCTGAGCTTCCATCAGCACTATCGTCAAAAACTTTAGCTTTTCCGTCAGGAGAGGCTATCCCTATATCCGCACTTTTGATGTCATCATCAACGGTGATACTTAATCTTATACTTCCCGTTAATGCCATATCACATTCTTTGTTCCTTATTGATTGACATGCTGTATGTAAAGCTGTCAAAGAAGAGGAACATGCAGTGTTTATATTCATATTGGGTCCCTTCAGGTCTAATAGGTATGATATGGTTCCTGCCATGGCAGAAGGAAGACTACCTGTCAATGCCTCAGACATAGATGCTTGTCCTGTCTCCATTATCATTTTCTTATATTCAAGTCTTGGATTGAATCCAACGAATACTCCAGTCTTTGTTCCTATTATTCTATTTTTGCCATAACCTGCATCTTCAAATGCGTTCCATGCTGTTTCCAAGAATATTCTGTGATGTGGATCCATAAGTTTTGCTTGTCTTGGGGATAGATTAAAAAAACTATAATCAAATTTATCAATGCTTTCTAGATAAGCTGCCTTAGGAAATACTGTATTATCTGAATCCTTATTACAAAAATCCATGTAGTCTATTATATCTTCTAATCTTGACTCAGGTATCTCACTAACACAGTCTTTCCCATTACTGATATTATTCCATAATTCATCTAGGGTTTCTGCCATAGGTAACTTAACACAGATTCCGATAATAGCTATATCCTGGTCATTAACTTCTAAAAATCTATGTTTATTTTTCTCATTCATATTAACTGTGTCCATAAATCATACGACCCCTTCTTTTTATAATTTAACCAGCTATATCATCTACATAATTACTATATATTCCGTAAAACAGTTCATTCATTATATAATTTCTTTCATCATCTGATACTTTCTTAGTGACTAATACTGAACTTAGCATATGGTAAGCCTTCTTTGCCTCTTCCATAGTCGCCTTTTCATTATTATCTTTCATCAAGTAATAATCTTCTTTTATCATTCTATAGGGCTTTACAACACCTTCATCATATTCCTTTTCATCCCAATTACGGTTTTTAGTAGATATTGCTGATGCAATACACTTTTCAATAAAGATATTCCAGTCTATTTCATCTTTTTTGGCACCGTAACATGAAACAGCTTTTTTACGAATTTCTCGCACATCTTCGTCTATATCATAAGAATAAGCATCAACATATGGACAATTATGCTTTGTCAACTTTTTCAAAACAGATTTTGGACCAATTTCTATTAATGTATCAACACCCATATACTCCATAAAAATCATTGACTCATTCCATCTTACAGGTTTTACTATCTGCTCAGGAAGTAATTTATATATTTCCATGGTATCATTATAAGGTTCTGCCTTAACATTAGAGATAACTGGCATTTTGGTATCATGAAATTTAAAATTCCCCAGATAGACAGCCATTTTATCTGCTGCTTCCTTCATTAATATACTGTGAAATGGTGCTCTTACTTCTAATTCAATTATTTTTGCTCCCATTTCTTCCAGTTCCCTGCATACTGATGACACAGCTTCCTCATTACCAGAAATAACACTCTGTTTAGGGGAATTATAGTTGGAAATCATAACAACCGAATCTCTATTACAATATTTATTACATACATTCTGAACTATATGGGAATCTAATCCAATGATGCAGCTCATACACCCGCCTTTTTCATTGACTGCATCCTGCATAAGTTTTCCACGAGTCTCCACTATCTTCAGTGCATCCTGAAATTTTAGTTTTTCAGAAGCTACAAGTGCAGAATATTCACCGAGACTATGTCCAGCCATACAATATGGCTCAAGACCTATCTCATGCTCATATGCTTTGTACATAGCGATACTAGTTGTCAATATTGCTATCTGTGTATTTTTTGTACTGATCAAATCATCTCTGCTGCCTTCAAAACAAAGCTTACTTATATTGAAACCCAGTATATCAGCAGCTTCTTCATATACTTGTCTAGCTTCTTTATAATTGTCGTATACTATCTTTCCCATACCTGAATACTGAGAACCTTGACCTGAAAAAACCAATGCTGTCTTTTTCATAAACTACCTCCTTAGGCTTATAATCCATTTACTTATCTTCTAATTTACTTTTAAAACATCTGAAACTATTACCTCAAGATCATCTATAATATTATTGAATAAATTTCCCATTAAGGTTTTGTTAAGATACTGACTGTTAAAACGGAATATTATACTTATCTCTTCGTCAGACAAACTAACCCCAAGGAGCATATCGTATATTAGTAAAATATCCTGATTGAAATTGTAACAATCTATATCATAAAATAATGACATTACCCTTTGGTCCATCTTATGTATTTCATCTCTATTGATGTCATCTATATTGAACATAGAATCCTTAGTGTGATATGTGTTATCTAATTTTTTAAGATAATTGGTTATATCACCACCATAATCTTCTAACTCAATAATGGAAATATTCTCATCTGAATCGCTGACAAATTGTGTCACAGCTTCCCTTCCATCACCTACACTTGCTATATTTCTTAGAAACGAAGCCATTATAATACTTAACTCTGATATATTAAGCTTCTCTGCTGCAGTCACAACATCCATACATAAATCTTCATCCAAATCATAAATCAATGTGGAATACTTTTTATTGTTTTTTTCCACAACAAAGTATTTTTCTTGTAAGTTACTTGAATAATTAATAATATCTTTATAACCTATTTTTTCTCTATCTTTTTCATTCTTCATATTTCGGTTAATCAAATTGCCTAATTCTCTTATTGTAGGATATGAAAAAGCATCTGCAACATTGATTACACTGGGATATATTCTTTCAATATCAGCAACCATTTTTAATAGTAGAGCTGAATTCCCCCCCATATCGAAAAATTTATTTTTAATACTTACTTTTTTTATATTCAAAACATTTTTCCATATTTCAATAAGATTTTCTTCTACATCTGTTATATCATGTTCATTCTCTTCATCTTCCACTAAATGGGGGGTATTATTCACCACATCAAAAGGGTATATCTCCACTGTTTTACCATCCATACTTTTTCTTGCTTTGATTCCTGTATTATAGGTCTGGTGGTAGTCTTTATCTTTTTTATCATTATCAAATTCTAAAATACATAATTCCCCTGGAAGACCATTAAATATCTCTTTGTTATTATAATCGTGAACACATAATCTATATCTATCAGGGATCTCACCTAATGTAAACCACATACTTTCAGTTGAATCCCTGTTAAATTCATATAACGCTAAAAATGTACAGCTTTCAAACATATCGAAAACATATCTGCATTTTTCTGATTCTTTGTATTTCTTTAACTTATTGATATCATGAATAAGCCCTAGAAAATATATTTCTTCAAGACATGGGGAATTATACGACATCACAGTATCTACACAAAAAGCTGGTACTGTCAGAGAAGTTATTTTATTCTCTTGAATAAACTTTTCCAGGTACATACTATTGTTCAAAGTTTGATCAGATACTGAATATAGTACAATATTGTCTGATAACAATATACTCACTGCCCATAAAGAAGCTGTAGGCGAAAGTGTCACAGACATTGCCAAGCGTCTTTCTTCTTCACATTCTCCCATAATCCTTTTTACGTTTTTCAAGTGATTAATCATCTGCTGTTTATTTATATCTATTCCTTTTGGAACACCGTCCACATCTATTTTATACAACCTGCATAGCACATCTTTTTCACTATTACTGTTTTGTTCCTTTTTATATGAATTATGTAAACCTAGCACTTTGAAGTCACTGGAATCTTCTTCTTTTGTGAGTACAAAACAAGCACCACTATCTTTTAGAATGTAATCCTTATTGATTTCACTGAGCTGAGGGCTTACTATCACATACACTCCGCCAATTGAAGAAATACTTAAAATTGCTTCAACAGCACTAACAGCATCGTGTACCATGATGCATACAACATCACCTTTTTTTATCTGTTCCTCTTTTAACAGCCTAATTGTTTCATTTACTCTTTGTTCCAATACCTCATATTTAACTACTTTTTCATTATCTACTATTGCGTTCCATTTTCCATATTCTCTGACTTTATCATGAAAAATATCTATTAACTCTATGCTTCTTGTTTCATTCATTATATTTGAATCAGTAATATTCTCATTCCTCTTATGTATATTTTCTGGCACATCATGTTCAATAACAGCTATGTCAATAACCTTTTTTAAATTATTCTCTATGAGCTGACTTAATAACTTTATGTAAACTTCCATGTATGATTTAATGGTAATTTCACTAAACATCAAGCTGTTATATATAACTTCACCTGACAACTCACCACTTTTTTCTCTTATCACCACTGTGATTTCATTATCACCTGACTGAGCTGTATGTTGGATTTTTGATATATCATGAATACTGTCTAATGCTAAAATATATCTTAGTGATTCCTTTTTCTTAGTATCATCTAATGAAAATATTTCTTTTAATGGAACGAATTGATTTTTATAAGCATCTTTTATTATCTGGGAGGTTGCCTTTATAAGATCTCTCCCTGACATTTCTTCGTTGAACTGCCCTACTGTAAAAACAGTTTCATTAAATGAAGATTCCTTATAAACTGGTATGCCAAGAGCAACACATTTTTTTTGGGAAGCCTTATGTAAAAGGGTTTTGAATCCAGATAACAAATAGATAAACAGAACTATTTTGTTTTCCTTACACAGATTATTCATTTTGTCACTCAAATCTTTGCCTAAGCAAAATGAATATTTTCTAGTTACATATTGTCCATTACATATAAAATCTCTTGGCAAGACTCCACAGTCATTTATCTTACAAAGCTGTTCCTCCCAATATTTCTTTCCCTCTAGATACTTGCTTGATACATCTGTGCTCATATTGCTACTCTCCTTACACTGCAATTTCAATTTATAAAAAAGAATCTATATCAAAATCCATGTTTTCTTCTATATCATTTGTCAAAGTCTTCATCTTCTCTATTTCCTCAGAAGTATATTTATCTATATCCCCTATCAATATATCCTCTGTACCATATAAAATCATCTCCAATAGATTATTTAGATAATCTACCATCCTATGAATATATTCTTCTGTATAATAATCCCTGGAATATTGTATTAAGAATGTATAATCATCTGAAGGTAAAATTCCCAATACCAGATCATAATTGTTTTTTTCACTTGAACAATAAGATTCAATGTGTAAACCGCCTTCATCATTATCCAGCCATTTTCCCATCTCTACTGGATAATTCTCTACAACTACCAGTGAATGAAATAAAACTTCATCTGATTTCACCCCAGAATATTCTTTAATATCAATCAAGTTGCTCATTTCATAGTCCAGCATCTTTTCTTTGCTATCAGCAATATTTATCAACACATCATCTACCTTCATACTGTCATTTATCTTAATTCTTAAAGGCAGAGTATTAATAAACAAACCTATTGTTTTATCAATGTTTCTTATCTTATTGTTTCTTCCAGAATATGTTACTCCAATTGCAAAATCATTTATATTAGTATACTTATATAATAAAATTCCCCATACCATATATATGAAATCAGCTACTGTTGTTCTTATATTACATAAATAGTCTTCCAGTTTTTTTATCATATCTTCATTAAGTTTGAAACTGTATTCTTCTGTGATATTCCTTTTATTATTACCTTGTATATCCCTTAATAGATTATCATTAGCTTTATATCCATGAAGATATTCCTTCCAGAACATCTTTTGTTCGTTGGATTTCTTGAATTCATTACACATTTTAATGTAATCTTTGTATTTGGCTTTTTTATCAAACTCTGGATATTTTTCATTAAGCAACTTTTCATAGGTTTGAAAGATTTCGCTTAGTAAAATCATATTACTCCATCCATCATATACAATATGATGCCATGTAATAACTAAATCATGACTGCCATCTTCATATTGAAATAATAGTATTTTCACCGGCTCTATCCTTATATCAATACCATTACTTTTTTCATTTTTCTTTAGCTTCTCAGCTTTTAAGTGGGCTTCGTGTATTGGTTCATCTTTCAATATATATGTACAAAAAGGTATCTTGTGATTTTTTAATATTATCTGGATGGGTTTTTGCAGCCTTTCCCATCTAAATACAGACCTTAGCATTTCATTATTGGTACTAACCATCGCACATGCCTTTTTCATAACACTTATATCAAGCTTTCCCTTAAGATGTAATGAAATCTGGGCAATATATAATTCTTTATCTTCTTTTATAAGATATTCATATAATATTCCTGTCTGAACAGCACTAAGTGCAAGTATATCTTCAACGTTATCCTTTCTTATTTTCATATCATTCATCATTTTCTCCCTTAATGCTTTCTAAAGTGTTTTAACTATCCAATTCATCTTTAACTCTGTCTAATAACCTGAACATCTCTTTCTCTTTTGCCATAACTCTGATAATCTGGTCATCCATATCAAATTTTTGCATTAAGTGATAATTAATAAGAACTGAATTAGCAATTTTCATCCAGAATTCTGTTATTTTTACGCTTACATTTTCTATTTTGTTGACGATATTCTCATCAAAATCTAGTGTACGTAGTTTAGTAACCATCTCTTGATAGAAAAATTCTTTGTAACGTATGGTTCTTAATAGAATGAATTCTGTACTTTTCAGGATTTCTTCGCCTTCACAATTCGCTTTTATTCTTTCACCTGCTTGGATTTTATCTTGTACAGTATTCATAAGATCAATTTCCATATATGGTTGTTCACTGCGATTATATAGATATAGGTCCAATACATTCATCAGCATTTCTTTTTCTGAGTATGAACCAGCATTTTCCCCTATATTCAAACTCCATACAGATGAAATATCAAAACTGTCTACGGCTGATTCAAATAATTTTTCAAGAAGCTCATAATCAATTGTTCCATGTATATACTGGCTTCCATCATTTCCTTCTTCATGAGTATTATCACAAACATAGTATATTTTTTCTTCATCATTATAACCATTAACCAAAATCAAATGCTTCCAATCGTATTCATCATAATACTCACTGCCTGGATATACTTTTAGATTCCCTGGAACAAGGGCAAATCTGCCATTATCAATATTATTTTTAATTACATTATTCAAATTAGCTCTGTGGGTTTTCTGGGTATTCATTTGAATATTGAGCATATCTTCAAATATATAGGCTAATGCTTCGTTATATTCGATTGTGTAAAAGATAGATGAGTCATCAAAACATTCGATATTATAACATTGCATTAACTTAAGTAATAAAAAGAAGTTATTCTTGATATTCTCATCATTATTACCAAGGATTAATCCTAGTGGTTTTTCAAAGCAGTTTACATAATTAAATGATTCCTTATTTTTCGTAGGATCAATAAATAGTTTGTTTTCCATAGTTACCTCCATTACAGTATAAGCACCTTTACATTCCTAACAGGTCTAAGGCATTCTTGTAAAAAAGCTTTTCCTTAAAATCATCTGTCATGAAATCAAAACTTTCAAAGTATGAAATATCCTCTTTAACTGTACGATACATAGGCCAGTCAGAACCGTACACTACTTTGTCAGGACAATTATTCATAAGATTCTTCATACGTTCCTTTAATAAAGCTTCCTGCTCTATCATTTTTTCGTATCCAGATACTTCCAAGTATATGTTTTCTCTTACTAACGGCAATTTATGACTTTCTTCATAAAACAATAGCGCTGCATGTCCTAACACAAAAGGTACATTTGGAAATTCTTTGGAAACTTTTAAAATTGAATCTGGATAATTGAATGTGGATTTCATATCTTCCCAAGATGGTCCAATATGAATCAGTACAGGAAGTCTATATTCATTACATATCTCATATAATGGGTATAAACCTTTATTATCTATTTCATAGCCACATGGAGGATAAAGTTTTAGTCCGCTGAATTTATATTCTTTTATACATTTTTCAAATAAATCAGCTCCTTTTTTCCCCCTCCTAGGATCTATTCCTGCAAATACGATGAACCGTTCAGGATATTTTTTTAACATTTCACCATGAATATCTATAATATTGTATAGATTATCTGGCTCTTGCCTACCATATCCAAAATCCACCTGCAGTACAACAGCTTTATCAATTCCACATTCATCCATTAGCTTGATTTTTGTTTCTCCATCAAAATCATTCAAAATATTATTTACATAGTTCTGTAAAAAATCATCAGATACTTGGATTGGAATTTCCTTTTCTAGCTTTTTTCTTATTGTTCTTTTTATATTCTGAATCCAATAATCCGGATATACTCGTATATCCGATAGATGAGTATGCATATCAATTATCATGAATATGTCCCACCTTTCTTGTTAAACATTAATTATCTGATCTACTATGACATCAGCTCCGTTAATCTTTTCTATCTGCTGAAGATTTGATATATAAGTATCATATCTTTCTAAAATATCATTGATGCCTTCAGTAAATTTATCCAAACTATCTACTATTACACCTATTTCATGCTCTTTAATAAAATCGGCTGCTCCTTTTTCCTGATATAAGAAGCCTTCCATTTTATCAAGGAGCATAGGTTTTCTCATGTAAATACATTCATAAAAACTATTAGCACCTGGTTTTGTCAGAACCACATCCGATATTCTTAGAATATCATTCATGTTATTCACATAACCTAGTATCTTGACTCGTTCATTTTCTCCTATAATCATCTTAGCAATATTATAAAGAGGTTCATTTTTACCGCATATAAAAATTATCTGTAAATCGCTGAATTTGTTTACTGCTTCTTTTAGATATTCCTTACAATGAAAAGCTCCCTGTGAACCGCTATTGATAAGAAGTATTTTCTTATCCCGGCTAAGTTCCAATCCCTTATATATCTCTGATATTTCAGCTTCTGTGTACTCTTTTAAAAAGACTTCATTGATTGGATAAGCATTTTCATATATATATTCTTCATCAATGTTCTTGGTCAGATATTTTTTAACAGAATTTCCTGTACAGAAATAACGGCTTGCACCTTTTACATCAAACCCTACAGAAATAGGTACATATGGGTCAGTAACAACAATATAGAATTTGATTTTATCTCTTAGTTCAAGCTCCTCCAATGCACGAATTACTGCAAAATTGATAGTATGTGATGTAGATATAATTACATCAAACTGATTATCTATAATAAAATCCTTTATCTTTTTCTCAACACCAGCATAAAAGTCCTCTGATAGGTCAGGTCTCGTCATATAAGAGAGTTCACTGAATTTATAGCATAGTGGTGTAGAAGTCATCATTAGAAAATTATAATAATCGCTTATTATTTTATTACTAATCATTAAGTCTTCATAAAATGATTCGAAAACCTCCACATGAATAGACCTTTTTTCAAATGAACCCTTTAACGCATTTGCTACACTTATATGACCATTTCCCGTTCTAGCTGATAAAATTCCTACTTTCATTTTCCTGCCTTCCTCTCCCACTAACCTGATGGTATATCTATTTGTTACTCTCTATACTTTCAATTCCAAAGAAGTTTGGTTCAAAATATAGCGATGGTAATATACCTTCTGTTTCATGTGTACATTGTTCACAAACCTTATGGCGATTTACCATATTTTTTACCTTTAACGCTTGTTCGCTATTCCATAATTTTATGAAATCCATATCATGATCTCTTAAGTTACCCATGGACACTGGTTTGTTATTGCAGGTAACATCATTGAAAACTTCACATACATTGACTTCTCCATCAAAATCAATAAATGCTCCATGCTTACCTGCATAACACATAAACTCTCTTTTTCCCGATTTCAATGTCCTGTTGGTATAATAGTATTGTGATGCTGGTATATATGTAGTTGGTTTATCACATCTACCATTAAGCCCCTGTAGAGTATACTGTTCCAATATTTCTCTTGCTCTCTCATAATTTTTGGGCTCTACTTCTTTTAGGTATTCCCCGCCTCTTGGACTTTGTCTTACCAAAAGCATCATTACACTATCGGGTTTCAATGTTTCATAGACCCATTTGAAGAAATCAGGAAGTGTTTCTTGATTAACTGAGTTCATTGTTACAACAACGTTCTGAATAATATTTCCGTATATCTTATTTAATTTTTTACATTCATTCCATGTTTCAATGCTCTTTTTGAATGTACCTTTTCCTCTTATTTCATCATTTTCATTTTCAAAACCTTCAAAAGAAAAATTCAAGGAGTAGTTTTCATATTTGGAATAACTGCTTATATGCTCCATTTGTTTTATTATTTTATCTGTAAGTTGTCCATTAGTACTGCTTGAAAATGCCTTTGCATGATTATTCATTCTAAACAGCCTAACTATTTCATATAAGTCTTCTCTAAGGAAAGGTTCTCCTCCGCATAGCAATGCATTAAGGAAAAAGCCCATTGATTTCGACATCTTTTCTATTTCATCCAAGGTCAATTCTTTTCTTACTTTTTCAATTAATGATTTATCTACATCATGATTGAAACAATGTTTACACCTTAAGTTACATCTATTGGTAACTAAAAAAGATAATGTTAATGGTGTAGCATCTTGAAATAAATGATTTCTCTGATACATGTTTAGTATGTGGTGTAAGCTGTTCATATCACTGTCATACTCTTCTTTATCAAAATTTTTCAATTCTATATACCTCCAAATTTATTTCATCTATTTACCCTTATTGACAATTTCATCGGCAATGTCTATTACATCTTGAATTGTTTCTATTCTTGACAAATCAACATTACTATCCGTTGAATTAACATCTATTCCACTTTCTATGAGCATAGCTGAAATTGCTATCATTTTTATGGAATCTAGTCCAAGGTCTTCTCTAAGTTTGGCTTCGGGTTTTACAAGCTTTCTTTTCTTCTTAAGCACAATATTTGATATAATATCTAAAACTATTTTTGAAGTATCTTTCATTTTATCCTCCATTTCTATACATCACATAATTATCAGATTTTATGTGTATAGTTTTTCTATCTTTGATTTATATGCTTCGTATACAGCATTTCTATTTATCTTCAATGTGGAATTCATCAATCCATTTTCCACTGTGAATGGACTATCAGCAATAATGAATTCTTTTATCTTGAAATTATCTGAATATCTTTTGTTGATTTCATTTATTGCATCTTTTATTTTGTTGACTGGTGTATTGGAATCTTCTAAAACGATAATACAACTGATAAAAGGTTTTTGATTACCTATTGCTACTGCCTGCTTGATTAAGTTTGTCTGTTTCAAATCATCTTCGATTATTCGTGGATGTATCTTATCCCCATTACTCAGAATAAGAACTTCCTTCAATCTTCCTTCAACATATAAGAAACCATCTTCATCAACATGACCTAAATCACCTGTAGCTACATAACCGTCTTCTCTAAAAGTTTTTTTGCTGTTGTTTTCATCATTTATATAACCAGTACCCCATGAATAATCACTTTTTATCAGTATTTCATTATTATCACTGATCTTTATTGTTTTAGTGTTGAAAGGTTTTCCTACACTTCCAATCCTGTATGCTTTTGGATTATTCATCGACACCAAACCGACTTCATTTATTCCATATACCTCATAAACTCTTAAATCTGCTTTTTCATAGAACTTCAATAAATTTTCATCTGTATGGGCTGAGCCGGTAACTAAAATTCTCATATTCTGTCCAAAGAGATCTTTTAAGCTTTTGAATACCTTCTCATGAAGTCCTCTAAGCATAGAAGATGGTAATATCTTATCTAACACATGATATAACCTATAATTAAAACGTTTCTTGAAGGTCTGTTGTGTCATGCTCATGAATGTTCTATAAAATGTTTCAAATAAGTATGGTACTCCTTGCATAATTGTAGGCTTAGAAAGTGCAAGTACACGTAATAGTTCATTTGTGTTGGTCAGCACCAAATTGAAATGTACTAAAACTGAAGCATATACAAATAGTCTTGCATTGGATATAGATAGTGTAAGAAAATCTATAATTTTATCATCTTCTGTAAGATCATATGAATCTACTAGATGCTCCATCCATTCCTGTACACATTTGCTCCTTACTTCTATTCCTTTTGGTACACCTGTTGTTCCCGAAGTAAATATTATTGTAAAATTATCTTCATCTTCGATATCATTCATTTCCAAATCACTATAATCTTCTTTTTCTGCATCTAATAATAGATTTCCAAGATTAATTATTTCTTCACTATCATCCACATATTTTTCGTCAGCAAAGAATAGCTTTAAATGATATTCCTTAGATAGTGTTTGAATTTTTCCCTTGAAATCTTTTTCTGGAAAAGGTACTGATACAGATCCATTTGTAATTACGGCCAAATCCAAAATCATATACTCATAAGAATTCATGCCTATTATTCCAACTCTATCGCCTTTTTGCACCCCTCTATTCTTCAAGTATGAGGATACTTTCATAACATCAACATACATATCGGAGAACACTTTTTTGAAATATGTACTTCCATTGTAATATTCAACATAGTTACTATCATTTTCTTTCATTGCTTGTAAGACATAATCTAACTTGAACAAATCATTCATAATCATTCCTCTTTTCATTTAACATTACAGATGTCAAATTCACTATTCTCTAACAGAAGATTTCCCAGTGCTGATAAAAATTTCTCTATCTGGTCATAGGTAATAGTCAACGGTGGTTCTAAACGAATCAAATTCATGTTATTTGTTGAATATGCAGTAACTATGCCATATTCATTTATAAGGCCAGAAGCTATATATGCTCCATAACTGTTGAATGGAAGTTCTTTGATGCCATTAGCTTCTTTCAAGGTGTCATCAATATTATTTTCAAATTCCACACCAACCATGAGACCCCTGCCTCTTACTTCTTTTATACCGTAATATCTCTCTTTCAGATTATTAAGTCCCTCCATGAGAAACTCACCTTTTTCTTTACATTCTTTTACTAAATCTTCTTTCACAATAGTCTCTATTGTTGCTATTCCAGCGGCACATGCATATGTATTGCCACCGAATGTAGTTGAATGGAGCATACATGTACTAAGTTCACCATATGCTTTTTGATATACCCATTCTTTTGATATACAAGCACCCATTGGCATTATTCCACCACCAAGAGATTTAGCCAGACATAAGATATCAGGTACTATATTTTCTTGTTCATATGCGAAAAAAGTTCCTGTTCTTCCAAACCCAGTTTGTACCTCATCCAAGATAAGGAGTACATCATGCTTAGTACATAGTTCTCTCACCTCTTTGAAGTAATTTACTGGTGGTGTAATTATTCCGCCTTCCCCTTGTATGGGTTCAACAATAAATGCTGCGGCACCTTTTGTTAATTCTTTTTCCAATTCCTCCATGTTTCCATAAGGAACTTCAATCATATCAGGAATCAATGGTTCAAATTTCTGTCTGTAATGTGTTTGACCTGTTACAGTCAACGCCCCGAAACTCTTACCATGATAGGAATTCCTGCAATATATTATCCTGGTTTTACCAGTAGCAGCTCGTGCCATTTTTAGTGAACTTTCTACAGATTCAGAACCACTGTTACAGAAAAAAACATGCTGCAATTGGTTATCGGTAAGTTTTACAAGATTTTCTGCCAGCCCAGCTTCATAAGGATTCAAACCGATAAATGCTAGATTAAGCTTATTTTTAACTTTATCCAACGCATCAACTACATGAGGATTATTACTTCCTAGATTCATAGCTCCATAAGCTCCTAAGAAATCTATGTATTCATTACCCTTTGAATCTTTTATGATACAATTATCAGCATCCTTATAAACTTTATCGCAGTCTAATATTTTCAGAAGTTCAGTTAGTTTCGTATTCAGTCTATCGTGATTAATAGTTTTGACCTCATCATCACTCATGCAATCTATATCATCAATATCATATAATTTGTATCCTTTGTTTTCGTACATGTTTTTATCTCCTATTAATACATAATTATTATTATATTTTTATCAATCCAGATTTCCAGCTACTACAGCAAGTGCCATCTGCCAATATGCATAGATTTCATATCTGCTTAATTCATTAGTCTCCATTACAGGAAGTCCTGCACCTAGATAATCACACCCTAACCAATAATCATCGTAATCATTGGTTAACAGAGTTATATCATTCTCTTCTGGATGCTTGTACAGTTCAGTCCCAGGAAAAGGAGTACACATTGTACAATGGGTGAAATCAATTACATCTTCATCCAAAAATCGCCTTAATAGTTTTATAGTGGCATGTGCACTATCATGAGTTTCATTAGGCAATCCAAAAACCCAATATGTATACAAACGAATACCTGCTTTCTTAACCATTTTACAAGCATTCAAAGCTTTATCAACTGTTGTATTTTTATTAGTTTGATCCAGAATATCCTGATCGGCACTTTCAATACCTAAACAGATTAAGATACAACCTGCTTTTTTCATGAGTTTCGTTATATTCTCATCAACCAAATCCACTCTGCTCTGGCATATCCATACAATATCAAGTTTTCTCTTAATGATTTCATTGCAGAAATCAAGTGCATAATCATATGAGCTAAGGAAATTCAAATCACCTATCATGAATAATTTCCATCCATGTGTCTTGTTATAGTATTCCAATTCATCTACTACACACTTGACCTTACGGAACCTTAATTTATTGAATATTTTGCTTGGAACGCAAAAAGAACAATTGTTACTGCATCCTCTAGAGGTTATGACCCTTATCATTACATCATCTGTAATGTGTTTTGGAATAAGCTCATACATAGGATAAGGAATGGTATCCAAATCTTGTATGAATTCTCTTCTTGGAGTCAAACAGATACTTCCATCTCCTTTA
Source organism: Vallitalea maricola (assembly GCF_036985595.1). NCBI lineage: Bacteria > Bacillati > Bacillota > Clostridia > Lachnospirales > Vallitaleaceae > Vallitalea > Vallitalea maricola. Next base: position 27,066 of record NZ_BTPU01000022.1, read on the forward strand.
CGAAATGCCACACTTTTTATTGAAGACAACTTATCAATATCCATTCCATACCTAAAAAACATATCGGCTATTTCTACCATAGTTTCTTCTCCTTCACCGATAGAAACTATGTCTATGCTTTTTGTGCTTTTTAGTATATTGTCATATTCAAAGCTTCCATGAACACCTCCTAATACAACAACACACTCACTATTGATGCTTTTAATAGTATCTGCAATCTTGACTGCCCATTTATAATTTACTGTCATACAAGAGATAGCCACGAATTGTAAAAAATCCTTAGGTATCTGTCCTATCTCTTTCTCTATATCCTCTTTATTGATGGGTCTTTTTTTGATCTTTCTAACATCATTATCAACCACTGAGAAATCAACATATTTAAGATTATAACCACATTTATTCAAGCATGCCGCTACATAAAGCAAACCTATATTGGGTTCTATGGCATGATAACCATTAACTCCATTATCAAGTTTATTTTCTATTATTATGTCATTCATCTTTTTATCAAGCTTATTCCAATAGGCACCTTGAATTACATCAACACCTAAATCTGATTTAAAAATAGGCGGCTGTATTAGTAGAACATTTTTAACCATTTGAAATCTCCTCTTTCCTGTTCATTTCCAAGAAATAATTTATCTTCAGTTCATTCAATGTTGAAAATAATACAACTGAATCAATATCTAGATTGTAAGTTTCATCTATATACTTTACCCCTAATTCTTTAAAACCCATCTCTTTACATATTTGATAACTAGCTGAATCCTGGAACGTATCTGCAAAAATGTATTTACATCCAATATCAACTAGATTCTTATATATTTCATTCATAAGTATTATTATTGCTCTGGAATAACGGTGATTCTTTTTCACCATCATCCTGCTTACTTCAACTTTATTACTGTCATTCAAGAACTGTTGATCACCAATTTTATTTAATATCAGCAATCCCTGACCCTTATCAATAATTATTCTTGCATATGCTACTATCTCCTTATTATTTCTTAAAATGATATGTCTGGAATATTCATCATAAATATCATACTCCTGCTTTGAATAATAAGAATTAGAGTCATTATATCCTGCTTTAAGATAACTTAGTTCTTCAATATATACCTCAAACCTGAATTTGTATATTTCATCAAGTTTATCTTTTCTGTCAATTGAGTTTATTACTTCAACATTTATCACTCTTATATTCTTCCTCTCATTAAATAATGGCGACCGTTATAATAATATCAATAATATTCCAACAGATTATAATTCTGGTCTTTGACTTTTCCAAATTCCATACATATTACCTGATCAGCCAAATTAAAATATCTGTCATCATGGGTTATTGCAATTATACATTTACCTTTTTCTTTTAGTTTAGGTAATAATTCAGTATAAAAGAATTCTCTAAAAACAGGATCTTGGTCAGCTGCCCATTCGTCAAATAAGAAAATAGGTTTATCTTCTAAATAACTTATTAATAGTGCTAGTCTCTTTCTCTGACCTGTTGAAAGTTTAACAGTAGAAAATTCATTTTCCTTAATTGTGACTTTTTCAAACAATCCTAATTCTTTTAAATACTCTTCTATTGCTCCCTCCTTACCTTCAATATTTACTCCATATAATTTATCAAAAAGATAGAAGTCGCTAAATACTGTTGTATAATACTTACCTAATTCATCTAACATCACTTTTTTATTATTTATGTAAATCTTACCTTCAACTGGTTTGTATAGTCCTGTTAGAAGTTTTACCAAAGTAGTTTTACCACTGCCATTTCCACCTACTATAAATGATATCTGACCTTTACCAAACTCTGCATTGATTGGCCCTATTTCAAAACCGTTTTCATCTTCAACCTTATATTTATATCTTCCATCTACAATCTTGATACTATGAAAATCATTTATTCTGTCATTCTTACAAGAGGCATCCGTATCTTTACAGCTTATATCCAGTATCTTCATCAATTCTCCAATTCTGTTCCAGCTGATTTTTGTACGTATCACATTTGGTACAGCATTAAGAACAGCATTTATTGGTCCTGTAACATATAGTAAAACAAATACATATTCTCTTAAATGCATATTTTGATTCTTAAATACTATTGGAAATATGAACACTATAGCTCCAATAACAATTGTGAATAAAGATTCTCCAACAATGAAAACCCCTGCGAATTTATAGCTTCCTTTTTTAATTTTATCTTTATAATCTTCACAGGTCTCCTTCATATCCTGTTTATAAGATATTTTCTTATCATGGTTAAGACTTAATTCCTTGAATCCACCTATCATATCACCAATACGTTTAAAAAATACATTTTGTGAAGTTCTTGCTTTTTCTAAATGCCCATTAGCATTTTTCATAATAAGCATATACAGACTCACAGCAATCAGTACTACTCCTAGAACTATACCCAGTCCATATATACTAACTATCCCAAGATAAACAAAACAGCATATTATGGTAATAAGGCTTGTCAAGCCTGTAATCAACACATTGGAGAAGTTGCTTATTACTTCAGTATCATTATTTAGAACAGTTTCTATCTGACCAGAATCCAAACTTGAAAACTGTTCATAATTGGATTCAAGGACTTTTGATGTTATGTCCATCCTTTTTTTATAAATGATTTCATTGGATATTTTTATCAAATCGAATCTTACTATTCTCTGACCGAATATGTATATCAACAATCCTATTATAAAATATGTGAATAATACTTTATCAAAACGTTCGCCTCGTGATATAGCCATATTTATCATAAAAATAATCATTGAATTTCCAAACCCACTAATTGCACTTACGATTACTAATGGTACAAGATTATAGGTTTCATCACTCACTTTATAACTAGAGAGCACATAATATATAAAGAAACATACTAAACCTATTGAAACTACATTAGCTGCGATATATAATGAATCAGGCATCCATACCCTTGCAAATTCCCATCCAGCATTAGCAAAGAATAATCTAGGTAGAAATCTCATCCCTACTATAAATGCTGTTAAGATTACCCCTAATACTACTGCATTCTTATAGTTTGTTTTAATATAATTCTCTGTCTTATGTTTTTTCAAATAGCTTATTCTTATGATTTGTTTAATTATCAATACTATAACTGCTATAATGAATATAAAGAAAAAACCTATTATAAATCTAGATATATTATTTAAGATTCCTACAGTATCCTCAGCTTTAACAATCCTATGATTACCCTCTAAGATATTATATATTTTTTCAGCTAAACTTACTGTATATACGGAATTTACATTTGCTAATACACATACACCGATTTTTTTCTCAGAGTTGAATATAATGAATGATGAAAAATTAGGATTATCACCTCCATGAAAAACAATTGTTCCATCTACAGTCTCATTGCAATACCAGCCAGAAGCGTAAAACGCATTATTTAAACCAGTGGTATTAGCATGATTGGCTTCATGAGTCATTTGCAATACATCTGAATCTTCTATGCTAATCATTCCCATTTGAATTTTTATCCATCTGCACATATCTTCTATATTAGAAACGATATATCCAGCAGGTGTATTACCTTTGTAAACTGGTGCATCATATTTCTTGATTCCAAATAGACTTTCCTTATATCCTGAAGATATATTACTGACTTGCTCAGCAGTGGTATTTATCAGACCAAACTTATCAAAAATATTATCCTGTATATATTTTTCATATGATTCTCCAGTCACCTTTTCCATAATTAGACCTAGAATATCATAGTTGATGGTAGCATATTCAAATCTAGAACCAGGATAATTTTTAAGTGACATATTTGAAAAGCTATATACTGTATCATTTAAACTATTTTCATTATTGCTTTCAGGGATATTAACTATACTGTTGGTGGGTATTCCACTTGTATGATGCAGTAATTGTTCTATAGTAACATCAACTTGCCCATCATATTTTTTCCCTCTATAACTCCTATTATAATTAAGATAGAAATTATCTAGATAATCACTGACCTTGCCATCTAATTCAATTTTATTTTCTTTGATTAATTGTGATACAGCAAATGCTGTAAAGGCTTTACTATTAGATCCTATTTGAAATAAAGTACTATTATCTACTTTTGTTTTATCATCCAGTTCTGAATAACCAAAAGAATTAATATATGTATCATTACCATCAATGTAACATAAAGATAAACCTGGAATATTTCCTTTATCCATTGTTTTTTGTATTGTACTATTTATAATCGCATCTTTATCATTAGAAATATCGTCATTTGAAAAGTGTAATATAAAATAAACGACTACACCTACTACTATAACTGCAAATAGACACAATATCGTAATTTTTCTTTTCATTTATTATATCCTCTATCCCTTCTTAGTAATTTTATTATTGAACCTTAATAATTAATCTAAAACTTTAACTATTATCTATCTAAGCCAAAAGAAATACTATATTACTAAATTAACTAAATTAACTAAATTAGATACTATTTAATAACTATATTTAATAATATCTATATTTACTATTATCTAACAATATAGCTTATTATGTCTCATATCGTATTAACCAAATTAATTATACACTATTGTATCATATTTTTCAATATTTTTGTGTTTATTGTTACTTTTTAATAAATTAATGAAACTTAATATAATATATCATATTTCTTTATAGTCTAAAATAATACTTTTTTCTGTAAATATCGATATATATTTACTAATATTGTATATTTACATGGTAAATAATGTAATAGTACAGTTGTTTTTGCTATAATATTCATTGATAAATGTCGAAAAAATAGTTATTAAATAAAATATTTTAATAATAGTATTTATTTGATATAATGATATTAGAAAGCAAAGGAGTAGATTTAATGGAAAAACTAACTTTCACTATGGAGAATTATCTAGAAGCAATATACGAATTATCAAGAGAAGGTAATGGAAGTGCCAGAGTATCTGATATTGCTAAACGTCTTGGTGTTACAAAAGCCAGCACCAATAGTGCCATGACCACATTAACTAAAAAAGGATTAATTATTAATGAAAAATATAAAGAAATCGTACTAACAGAAAAAGGTAAGATTATAGCTGAACAGACCTCTCATAAACATCATGTTATCAGTCGTTTCTTAATAGAAATCTTAGATATCGACCCAGCAATTGCTGACAAGGATGCATGTGCTATTGAACACGTTATTAGTAATGAATCCGTATCAGCTATGTTAAATCATTACTTAAAAAATGACTGAAAACAAATTCTGTTTATCAGTCATTTTTTTAACCTTATCTGTAAATTTTCTTAATTAACCCATAATAAATAAGCTATAACCATATGGTAATTGATATATAATTGCTACATTTAATGTCCTAACCATCCTTCTCTAATTATATAACCTCCCAAATCTCCACCTTCTGGTCCCATCTCTATAACATAATCCCCTCTTTTAATTAACATAGGGTTATGCTCAATAACTATAACAGTCGCCCCATTATTCGTCAGTTCTCCCAAAATATTTATAAGTTTTAGCACATCCTTATCATGAAGACCCGTTGTAGGTTCATCTAGAATATATAATACATCTTTTGTTTTACCTGAACATAACTCTTTTGCAAGTTTTATTCGTTGTGCCTCTCCTCCTGAAAGAGTTGTTGCACTCTGACCTAATTTTATATAGGAAACACCTACTTTATCTAACATATCAAGTATAGTATATATTTTCTCCTGCTCACTAAAGATTTCTTTTACTTCTTTTATCTCTAACTCGAGTAAATCAGCTATAGAATATCCCTTATACTTTACTTCCAATACTTTATCAAGATATCTTCTTCCTTTACATCTAGAACATACTGTGTAGATATCTGGCATAAAATGCATAGGAACAGCTATCTGTCCAGCTCCTTTACATTCAGGGCATTGACCTTTTTTACTATTAAAACTAAAATGTTCTTTTGTCAATTTACTTTCTTTTGCTGCCTCTAATCTGGAGTAGAAATCTCTTATTAAATCAAATACACCTGTATATGTTCCAGGATTCGACCTAGGAGTTTTTCCTATAGGCTTTTGGCTGACATAATGAACTTCTTTTAGATTATCGACTCCTATGATTTCTTTGTATCTACCAATGGATTCAGTTTTTTTACCAGTTGCTTTTAATATAGCTGGATATAAAGTCTCTGATATAAGACTACTCTTACCCGAACCACTAACCCCAACAATACAAGTTAATTTTGATAACGGTATGGTGATGTCAATATTTTTTAAGTTATTAGTAGTCATACCTCTTAACTCTAACAATTTATCTCTACTTATGGATTTATCAATAGGCTTCAAATCTAATTTTTCAAGATAATTATAATCCTTTAGCCTGGTTATATCTATATCAATCTCTTTATCATATTTTAATATTTTATTTTCATTAACAACTTCCTCAGCTCTTATTAATTCTCCCCCATATTTTCCTGCTCCCTGACCTATCTCTATCAAATAATCTGCTATTTCCTTAAATGCACTTTTATGTTCTACCATAATTATAGTATTATTCAACTTTTTCAGATCGCTTATTGTTTTTATTAGAAACCTATAGTCTCTGGGATGAAGTCCTTTGGATGGCTCATCCATTATATAGAGGACGTTAGTAAAAGAAGAACCAAATTGTGTAGCTATCTTCAATCTCTGAGCTTCTCCACCTGATAAAGTAGGAATACTCCTATCAAGACTTAAATAACTTAATCCTACTTGTTGTATTTTCTTTAGTCTATATAACATCTTAATAAAAATACTTTTTGACATTTCTTTTTCCCTATCAGATAGAGAATTATACGTTATATGACACCAATTCCTAAGATTATTTATACTCATGGAAACAACTTCCGGATAGCGTGTATTACCTATTCTGACTAAACGTGATTCATCTATTAACCTCTCCCCATTACAACTATCGCATTTTTTCTTAACTATAAATCCTTCAAGGTGAGTTAGCGGTTTGTCTTTATTATTATTTTTCATAAGGCGATACATAATATTTACTACACCTTCAACAGGTCTTGTTATAGTGCCTCTTCTACCATTAGAATTCAGATAGTCAAGGCTGACTTCCCTACCATTAGTACCGTAAAAAAGCTGTTTCTTAAAATCATCTGATAGATTCTTGAAAGGCACTTCCAAATCTTCCTTCATATCATCAGCCAGTGCAAGGACTTCTCCTTTCATCCAGTTAGCATTAGGCTTTTCTCTAAACTTTCTTAGGTTTCCCCACCAAAGAGAAGCTCCATCTAAAATTGACTTTTCAGGATTATCAATGATAAGGTTAACATCTATTTTCATTTCTTCCCCTAATCCTTTACAAACAGGGCACATATAATCTGGATTATTATAACTGAATGCAGAAGGTGTCAGTGGGAAAAAAATACTACCACATTTACTGCATACATTATTTTTGGGAACAGTTTCATTGCAATAAGGGCAAACTCTTTCACCTATGGTAGCATATAATAGTCTTAGATAATCTCCAATTCTAGACACGGAACCAACTGTTGATCTGGGATTCATACCTAGGTTTCTCTGTTCTATAGCTATAGCAGGTTGTAATCCCGTTATTTTTTTAACTTTTGAATCATTGTAATCATTATCTATGTGTGTGTTGGAAGCAATCAAGTCCATAAACTGCTTTCTGCTTTCATTATATATGGTATCAAATGCAAGACTAGACTTACCACTTCCGCTAACTCCTGTTATTACTGTAATTTTATCCTTTGGTATTTTCACAGATATATTTTTCAGATTATTTATAGAAGCATTTTCAACAACGATTTCATTAGAATTTATATTTTCTAATTGTAAGTTGTTTTCTGGTTCTAATTCTTGTATAAATATTGGTTGTTTCTTATTTATATTTCTGTTAGAATCTCTGTTAGTACTCTGAATCCTTTTATTAGAATCCAGAAACGTTTTATAATCAGTCCAATGGGCTACCCAATCCGGTACTTTTACATCATCAAAGATAGTAACAGCATTATAGGGCATAATCTGTAATATATTCGTATCTTCAAAACCATCAAATCCACAGACTTCAATAAAATGATTGACTTTATCCACAGATTTCACCTTGATAACTGTGGATGCCAGTGGATTAGGTCTTACAGGTGACCTAGTTGCAAAAACTCCACATCTAGGTGCATTTTCATAAGGTGGATTACACATCCTGATTTTACGATAATCTTTTTTATCATATCTATGAAACCACCAAAGTATCCTTAGATAATCACCTTTCTCTATTAATTCTAAGAATGATTGTATCTCAGTATTTGTAAGATGTTTTGACCCTTCTAGCTTGATTACTCTTTTTTTATTAATATATACGTACTTACCAATCACATTTCCCTTAAAAGGAATAGTAGCAGATTTGTTGATAATCGTATCTTGTATTTTCTCTTCACATGGAAAATATGGTTTTATATCTACAATATCACCTTTAACATTAATTTCATCAATTAATATTTCCCCTTTGCTTACATTGATATCCTCTATTTTTGTACCGTAGCACATGATTTTATCTTTTGATTTAGTATAAATTATGCAATGACTAAAATTACTTAATCCTGTGATTGCTTTTTCAATTCCTTTTCTTAATGTAATCTTAGCGATATTATTAAGCTCATTACTGGCTTTTCCTATTAATTCAAAATCTCCTATTGTCTGAAATTGTAATTTTTCCATAGAACCTCCATTTCTAAAGAGGAATTATAGGTATAAATATTTCAACATTTTTTTCCTCTTTATAGTTAATATTGTCTTCTGGTGGATAGTATTCAAAAAACACACGGTCATCTGGTACATAACCGCTTTCTGGAAGCCATTTTGATAGCATATAATTCCAAGCAAGTTGATATCCATCTGGTTTTAATTCAAATTTTCCTACTACATATTTACCACCTTCTAGAATCATACTGCCAAATTCGCCATTGGTTCTAATATCTGTATCTATTGACATACATACACTTAGTCTAAGCTGTTCTTCCATTGTCAAGTCACCAAAATCATGATAGGCAACAAACCATTTTGAATCCTTTTTTATAATATCCAATGAACTAGTATATGAATATAATTTTGTAAATAATTGTTCAAAAAGTTTACTGTCACCCTTATATGATCCTGTATGCCTTATATAAACTACTTTTGTTGGCTTCATTATCTGAACAGATAATTCCATAGGTGTAGTATAATCAATTTCTTTATTATATACTTTTCCATTCATGCTATCATGAGCACTATTTATATTATCAATAATTATCATCCTATCATTTTCACTGAGAGTTCTAAACTTGCTTGCATTCATCCCAAATTTGTTTTTAAAAGCTTTAGCAAAAGATGATTGGTTAGAGTAACCTTGTGATAAAGCTATATCTTGAATCGTTTTGTTATTATTGGTTGCTAATAGAAATGCAGCTTTTTCTAGACGCAGTCTTTTTATAAAGCTGTATAGGCTTTCTCCAGTTATCTGCCTATAGATTCTCTGAAAATGATAACTAGAAAATGAAGCAATACTTGCAAGTAATTCCACAGTTAATTCTTCATCCAGATGTTTTTCTATATAATCTTGAACCTTATTAATCATGGATATGTATATTTGTCTTGAATCGTTGAAAATAATTTCCATTATACCACCTCTTCATATTTTCTAGTTTAATTATAAGGTTAGCATATTTTTAAGTCCATAAAATTCCATAAAAATAAAAGCACAAGAATTATTATATTCAAATGCTTTTAATTATATTATAATGTTATCTTATTGAGTCTTCTAAAGGCAAGAGCAAAACTTAAAAAACACAAAATAACAAATAGTAATATGACAGGCAAGATATCACCTAACATTATTGATTCTCCAAATATTAGACTTCGTATAGAGTTAATTATATGTGTAAAAGGATTGAGATTGATTGCTACTTTTAGTCCACCAGACAAATTGTCTACAGGAAATAATGCAGAACTTAAAAAGAAAACAGGAAGTACTATTGCATTCATTATGGTCTCATAGATAACTTCATTAGGAAGCATAAGACTTATTGAATAACATAATCCGGACATAAAGAACGCTGTCAAGAATATTAATAGAATTATTAAAAAAATCCCCAAAATCCCAGATGCTATCCTAACCGAGAAAAAAAGTCCTGTAATACATAATATAGCAATTTCTAAAAAGGATAGTAATACTGATTCCATCATTTGACCTAGTACTATTGATATTCGACTTACAGGAGCTATAAGTATTCTATAGAAACTTCCATTAGACTTATTGATGAAATTGATTATTCCTCCACTGCAAGATGATGCGAAGGCAACTAACACAATAAGTCCAGGCAAAATAAAAGCAGTATAATTAGTGTTATCTATACTTTTCATTGTCTGTCCTGCTACAGCACTATATAGAACAAGCCAGATAAAAGGTTGTAACACTGGTATCAATATTGAAATAGGATTCTGAAAACGCCATTTCATATTACGCCATAGAAAATTCAGCATATAAGTACCTCCTCTCTATTATTGTCCGAGTCTGTTAATGCTAAAAATACATCTCCTAATGTTGGTTCTACAATCTCAATTGCACAGAAATTGACATTATTATCTATCAGCCATTTGTTAATAGCTTTAAACGCTACTTTACTATCTTCTACCCCAATAAATACAGAATTATCTCTTGCTTTGCTGAACTTGATCAAACCAGTACTGTCAAGCATATTTTTATATTTTTCAACTTCCCTCTTATTAGTGAATACTATATGAATCATATTTTGTCTAATAATTCCTCGTAGGCTTGAAGATGTCCCATGTGCTAATTCTCTGCCTTGTTTCATAATACAAATATTATTACTTAACTGGTCTGCTTCTTCTAGATAATGAGTTGTAAGAAAAATAGTAGTTTTATATTCATCACGTATCTTTAACAACATTTCCCACATTGATTTTCGTGACATGGCATCCATACCTACAGTTGGTTCATCCAGGAATAGTATTTTGGGAAGTGACACCATATTCATAGCAATATCTAATCTACGTTTTACCCCTCCTGAATATGATGATGTAGGATATTTTAGATAACTTACAAGACCAAAACTATTAATCAATGAATTAATTCTTTCTCTTGCTACATGTTTATCCACTTTATACATTCTGCTTTGAAACATCATATTTTCCATAAGTGATAGATGTTCATCAATTGAAATGTGTTGTGCTACACAAGCAATCTGAGTACGAATCCACGAAGGATCTTTACATAAATCCTTACCTAACATAGTAACTTTACCAGATGTAGGTTTATAAAAAGTTGTTAAGATATTTATTATAGAGGATTTTCCTGCTCCATTAGGTCCTAGAAGAGAAAATATCTCTCCTCTATTCACTTGTAAATTCAGACCATCAAGAGCTTTAACCCCATTTTTATATTGTTTAACCAATTTGTCAGTCTCAATTGCCAGCATCATTTTCCCCCTCTTCAATAGGGAATATTATCTCTGTAATATACTTATCTGGATTACCTTTTAATATTAATCCGGGTCCTTTTATATATACTTCTCTCCAAGGCAGTTGTACCTTCAGACTACTTTCTTCTATATAATTTCTCATTGCTTCATAAGCCTTTGGTAATCCATCATACCTTCCAATATGTGTAAGACATGCTCCTTTTACCCTTGGTAATTCTTTTATTGTTATCCCTTGACTATTAGGGGTCTCACCAGTAGGAACACATAATTCCAATTCACCTATACCAGTTTTTTCATCTACACCATAATAAGCAAAAAATGGGGCGCCGTTTGATTTTCCTCTAATGGATTTAAATACATTGGGAAACTGTCTAGAAGCTTGTGTAATATTTCCTTTATAACCCATTGATGCTACTCTGATTGGTTCAATATCTTTGATTTTTATATCATATTTCATTGTTTTCCTCCTTGACTTTCTTTACACCTATCCATATTTCTGAATGCATACATTTTGATTTATCACCCCTTACAGGATAAACTTCTATATCTGGTAATCTTGCATATTCATAACTAGAGAATGGTAACCACTCTGTTAAGAAACGTCTAAATATAGTTTGAATTGATTCTGGTAAAGGACCATCGCATTCAAAAATCACCCATGTAGCTTCTGGTATTTCCAAAACAGACATGCTTTCTGGAACCTCTTTATCTGTTGATGCACCAATATAGTAATAAATCTCTTCTGGGTTTTTATATTCTGTGATGCCTAATACACCCTTTGGCTCTTTATCAGTTAGCTTACATATTTCAGTAAATATATTGCTATCTAATGTTTCCCACCAAAACTTTGGTACTATCTTAAAATTTTCTTCTACTTCTTCTTTCAATGGAACTCTAGTCCCAACAATCCTTATAGGACTCTTTTTCTCAATTCTATACCTCATACTTTCACCTCCAGTAACCTTAATACTAAAACTAATAGGTGGATAAGAGTTTAAAATAGTACCCTCTTTTCTAGCAGCAGTAGGTGAAACACCATGAACTCTCTGAAAAGCACGATTAAAAGAAGTTGGAGAATCATAACCATATTTCAACGCAATATCCATAACTTTTTTATCACTTGTCTGTAGTTCAAAAGCGGCTTTTGTCATTCTTCTGCGGCGTATATAGCTTGATATTGGTATATCTGCTACATAGGAAAACATTCGTTGAAAGTAGTATGTTGAACAACAAGCAATCTTAGCAGCTTCATCATATGATATATCTCCTGTCAAATTTTCTTCTATATAATCTATTGCTTTACTCAGTTTCGTTAACCACTCCATATTTTCACCTCCTGAGTAAAAGTTTAGCACAATTAAAATTTAATATCTTCTCTTTTAATGTCCTGTTTTGTAAACTTTAATTTAATAGATTCTATCTATAGAGCTTTCTATTCTGAATGGGACTCATTACTATAAATTTCTATCCAATGTATATGAAAAATATTTAATTGCCAATAAATATTTTCTTAATAATTCATTTTGAAGACCTCTTGATTTTTTTAGATATATAAAAAAGCAGCTATAAAATAGCTGCGTTGATGGATTTCTTTTTATTCTTCAATATGTTTATTTTGGTAAACAAATGCAACAATAGCTGTGGAAACAATCAATATACTTCCTAATACACTAAGCCAATCTGGTAATTCTCCCCATACAATAAAGCCCATTATTGCAGCAAAAATTATACTAAGATAATTATATATGGATATCTCAGAAGCTGGTGCATATTTATATGCAAAAGTTAATCCATATTGACCCATAGCAGCAAATATACCTGTCCCTATTAAATATAACCATTGCATACCCACAGGCATCTGAAAATGTAAAATAGTCAATGGAATCATCACTATAACTGAGACAAAAGAAAAGTAAAACACAATAGTAGATGGGTTTTCTTTATTTTTTAATAGTCTCACTAATGTATATGCTGCTCCTGCACATACTGCCGAAAGTAATCCTGCTCCTGCTGGCAGCACTTCAAAACTAAACTCAGGCTTAATGATCAACATTGCTCCAATGAATACTATAATCAATGAAGGAATCTGAATCTTATTCAATTTCTCTTTCAGGAATATGCACGCAAAAATAGTTACAAAAAAAGGTGATAACTTGTTAAGCATCGCGGCATCTGCCATTATGAGATTATTGATGGCATAGAAATAAAAAACTACTCCTCCTAATCCTAGAAGAGATCTTCCTAACAGATATTTCTGGTTCTCCTTTTTCCCAAACATAGGTGTTTTTGTACGATAAATTACACTTAGTGCAACAAATAAACTTACCAAGTTTCTAAATAAAACTTTTTCAAATGTTGGTATATCTCCAGCCAATTTCACCATTGTCTGCATAAGAGCAAAAGCAATCGCAGAAATCAGCATAAATAGTACTGCTTTAGGTTTGTTATCCATAATTATCCTCCTATATTTCTGAAATACATTATACTCTATCTATTACCTATTAACAAGGTTCAAAACTGACACATAAAACAAAGTATAAAACCCCAAAATCTATTAAATATAGAAATTAGGGTTTTTATTTTTATCTATTAATTTATTCATTATAACCAATACAGTACTTGTTTACTTAAAGGAGTGATTTGTCCGGTGTTACAAGAATTTTCACATGTTTTTTCTTATCCTTGCCGACTAATGTCTTGAATCCCTCTTCTACAATATCTTCAAGATGAATTCTCTTAGTAATATATCCATCTGCCTTGATTCTATTATCACTCATTTGAGCAATAGTAGCAGGGAATTCATGACGATATGCAAGTGTACCCACAATATTCTTTTCAGTAAATACTAATACATTTGGATTTACTTTTACTTCACTTTCCCATATGCTTGTAATAACCATTGTTCCTTCATATTTAATACTATCTATTCCTATATCAAAGCCAATTTGTGCTCCAGTTGTTTCAAAAGCCACGTCAACACCTAAACCATTTGTTAATTTTTTAACTTCTTCAGGTATATTTACTTCATTAGGATCAAGTACTATATCAGCTCCTGCTCTTTTAGCATATTCTTGCCTTACTGATTTTCTTTGAAGAACTACAACTAATTTGGCTCCAGCAGCTTTTAGACATTCTATCGTAGCAAGACCGATTGGACCTGCACCTAAAACTATAGCAGTTTGACCAGTCATAAATTTACCCACTCTTAATGAATGAAGTGCAACACACATAGGTTCTATTAATGCAGCTTTTTCATAAGATAAATTATCTGGGATCTTATGAACGAATTCCCTTGGGAATACTGTATATTCAGCGAATCCTCCACCGCTTCCACATAGTCCATGGAAGCCTAATTTCTCACATAAATTATATTTTCCTTCTCTGCAAGCAGGACATTCTCCACATGCCACTATAGGTTCTACAACAACTCTATCTCCAACTTTTAAGTCAGCAACTTTGTTTCCTATCTCTACTACTTCACCAGAAAATTCATGTCCTAGCACTACAGGAGCTATATTATTACTTAATGGATGAGGTTTATCTACTGGAATGAATATTGGACCTGCTAGATATTCATGTAGATCTGAACCACATATTCCACACCATTTTACTTTAATTTTTACATTTCCTTCTGTTACTTTTGGTTCATCAATTTCTTCAACTCTTACATCGTTTTTTTCATACCATAATGCTGCTCTCATGATGTCATCTCCTTGTTATTTATTTAACAATTATCTACAGTTTTATTTTACAAAAAAATATATATTATTTCAAGTGTAATATATACTATACTTTTTGAAGAAATTTTATCCATTTTTATAAATATGTACTTAGTTAATTAATTAACCAAGTACACATTTCACATATTAATTAAGACAACCACTTATACATTTCAAATTGACTTATTGATTCCATTTTCATATTAAAATAATTACAAAAAGTATGTATCTGGGAATTATTAGCATATACAACATTAAAATCTTCTGGTTTTAGTACTGTAATAACTTTATTCAATAATGCTTTCCCATATCCTTTCATTCGATATTCTGGATGTACCCATAAGTAAATCAAACGTTTATTATTTGCTACAATCCCTGCAACAATGTTTCCATTTTCCCTTATACCATAGTAATTACAATCTAGATTTCTGAAATATGGAAAATCACTCTGCCATGGTAAATGTGAGTAATCAATGTCTCTTAATGATTTAATATCTCCAAAAGTTATATCTTCTACTTTATTGTCATAAGGACTATTCCCCATGGTATTATTATCTTTTATCTCCCATTTTCTATAAGTTAGATTATATACCTTTTCATAGCCCATCTTATTATAAAAATTAATCGCTCTGTCATTACCTTTAATTACTTCAAGAAATAGTTGTCTACATCCAATATCCCTAGCTTTCTTTTCATGATATTCCATTAAAGTCTTAGCCAGTCCACTACCTCTTTCAGAAGGAATCAGTGACATCCCACCGCATCTTAATGTCTTAACATGTTCACCGTCCTTTACTCCACCCAAAGTGATACCTACTGGTACATCTTCTTTAAATGCTATAAATGATAATTCTTTATCATTACCTTCTGGTCCGAAGAATCTATTTAGGAAAAATTCTTCATCCATCTCAACATGAATCATATAATCTGCAAATCCATCTGTAAAAGTTTTGAATACAATTGAGTCTGATACCTCAGAGCATTTTTTAATCTCATACATACATTATCAACCTTTCAAAAGTATTTTGTTAAATTAGTTATGCATACTTTTTAAGTATCTTATAAGTTTATTATTAGATTATAATATATTCTTATTATACTATATGCTAATAATGTATAGTATAAAATATTATATTATTTTACTCGTACTCTTCCTAGCAAATTTTGATCTTTTTTTCAAAAAAGTGTTAACTGTTCATAATTAGTTTGATTCAACTTCTCTTTATAAGGTTTAGTATAACTATTTGAGAGATTATACTTATCCTTTAATTCATTTACCATTAAATATAGCTTGTCTTTATAATTCTTATCTGCTCCACCAGTACTGTACAATTTCTTGAATTGCTCAAATAAATGAGGAAATTCCTGATACATAAAATCAAAAAATACCTCCCTAGTCTTTCCTCGTAAATAAAGTACTCCTGGTAAAACGTAATCCACATCACACTTAGCAGCATTATAATATAAGGAATCTACATTATCCCTGTTATCTGTTATATATGGAATAATAGGCATAAAATGCAGTCCAGTTGAAGCATTTGTTTTAGAAAACTCTTTTAACACAGCAAACCTTCTAGTGGATTCTACGCTATTAGGCTCTATCTTTTTTCGTATATGTTCATCCATGCAAGTAATGGTTGAAGCAACATTAACATAGGTAATATCTGAAAGCTCTGCAATATAATCATAATCTCTTAAGATCAAATCTGATTTTGTAGAGATTATACATGGAGTTTTATACTTTATTAGAAGCCTTAGAATATCAGGCATAAGTTTATACTGTTTCTCTGCCTGCTGATAACTGTCGGTAACACCACCTATATTGACTACTTCCCTTTTCCAAGATGAACTAGAAAGCTGTCTCTCCAACTGTTCTACAATATTTGTTTTTACATATATATCACTGAAAAATTTCTTCGCCTTCATATATTGGTGTGAATACATGGCATAACAATATTTGCATCCATGCTCGCAACCTCTATATATATTTAAATCCCATCCATAAGGATGGTGCTTCCCTTTTAAGCTATTACAAGCTACAGAACATGTCATCTCATAATAATCAGCCATTTTAATACCTCATTTCTTATAATTATATTATAAGATTTTAAAAGAAAATATGAAAGTGTTAATTTTCTATAATCTTAAAAATATATATACTGATTCTTATGCATACTATGCTATATACATAAAAAACTAAGCAGTATAATATATATCTTGTAAAAATGACTATTGTATATTGTTGGTAATTGTTTTATACTTTCTTTTATACATTCAATTACATGAAGGAGGGTAGCTTATGGCGGAAAAAGAAAACAAGGTATCATTTATGGAAAAATTATCAACTCAAATTATAGATAAGAGAAACGCCTTTTTTCTAGTATATACAATATTAGTTATATTTTGCGTTTTTTCTAAATCATGGGTATCTGTTAATAATGACATCACTACATATTTACCTGAGACAACTCAGACAAGACAAGGACTTACCATTATGGAAGAAGAGTTCATAACATATGGTACAGCAAAAGTCATGGTATCAAATATTACATATGACAGAGCCCTATCAATAAAAGAGGATCTAGAAAAAATAGAAGGTATATCTCGTATTGAGTTTGATGAAACTATAGATCATTACAAATTGGCATCAGCACTTTTTTCAATATCCTTCAAAGGAGAAGATAAAGATGAAATAACACAAAATGCCATGAAAGACGTTCTTGCTTATTTAGATAACTACGATTACTACGTATCCAGTACCATCACCGAGGACTCAGTTGCTTCATTGGAATCTGAAATAAAATTGGTTTTAGTTGTAGCTATATTCATTATCTTAGGTGTTTTACTGTTTACTTCAAAAACTTATATGGAAATACCAGTTTTAGTACTTACATTTGGTGTTGCTGCCATCCTTAATATGGGAACCCATTTCTTGTATGGGGAGATTTCATTTATATCCAACTCCATTGCGGTAGTTCTGCAATTAGCGTTGGCTATTGATTATGCAATAATATTATGCCATAGATTCACTGAAGAAAGAGAACATCTACCAGCAAGAGAAGCGGCAATTAAAGCTCTTAGTAAAGCAATCCCTGAAATTTCATCAAGTAGTTTGACAACAATATCTGGTTTAATGGCTTTGATGTTCATGCAGTTCAAACTAGGTTTTGATATGGGCCTTGTACTAATAAAAGCTTTATTATTCAGCTTATTGATTGTTTTTACATTAATGCCAGGATTATTGATGGTATTTAGCAACTCAATGGATAAAACTGTACATAAAAATTTTGTACCATCAATAACTAATTGGGGAAAATTCGTAGTAAAAACAAGATATATCATTCCTCCATTATTTGTTGTTATTGTAGTGGGTGCTCTTTACTTATCAAATCAAACTCATTATGTATATGGTTATAGTACTTTAACTACGGTAAAACAAAATGAGACTCAAATTGCTAAGAAGAAGATAGAAGAAACATTTGGAAGTAATAATCTATTAGCGATTATGGTACCATCAGGAAATTATGAATTAGAAGGCAAGCTGTTAAAGGATTATGAAAAACTCAAAGTAACAGATTCTGCTATTGGACTTGCAAACACCAAAGTAGATGAAAGATATTATGTTACTGATAAACTGAATCCAAGACAATTTGCTGAACTAATAGACATAGATATAGAAATATCAAAATTACTATACCAAGCTTATGCAATCGAACAAGGTACATACAGCAAATTGGTTAACGGTCTGGATGAATATGACGTACCATTGATTGATATATTTATATTCCTATACAATCAAAAAGAAGCTGGATATTATAATCTAGATGAAGAATTAGAAAATAAAATGAATGATTTGTATGAGAAGTTATGTGAAGGGAAAGCTCAATTGGAAAGTGATAAATATTCAAGGTTATTACTAAATTTGAATATGCCTGAAGAAGGTGAAGAAGCTTTTAGCTGGTTAGATAAATTCCATACAATAGCAGATAAATATTATGATGAAGTGCATTTCGCCGGTGCTACTACCAGTGATAATGATTTAGGTGCCTTTTTTGCAAAAGATAATCTAATCATCAGTATTCTATCAGGGCTATTTGTAATGATTATCTTATTATTTACCTTTAAATCAGCAGGTGTTCCAGTATTGTTGGTTTTAACAATACAAGGTAGTATATGGATTAACTTCTCTTTTCCAGTAATTCAAGATACCAATATATTCTTCATGAGTTATCTTGTTGTTACATCAATACAGATGGGTGCTACCATAGATTATGCCATAGTAATAACGAGCCGCTATATGGAATTAAAGAAATTCATGCCAATAAATAAGGCAATGATACAATCGCTGAATCAAGCTTTTCCTACTATCATTACATCAGGTACCATATTAGCCTCAGCCGGTATATTAATTGGTAGAATAACTTCAGACTATGCAATATCTTCTATCGGAACCTGCTTGGGAAGAGGTACCATAATATCGCTCATCCTAGTTATGGGTGTATTACCTCAAACACTGTTGTTTGGTGATAAAATAATAGAAAAAACTGCTTTTGTATTAAAAAGAAGAGGTATAATAACACTCCATAGAGGAAATCTGAAAATGAATGGTCGATTACAAGGGTATATCTCAGGATATGTAGATGCAGAAATAAAAGGTACTATTAAAGGCGAAGTAAAAGGTATAGTTGAAATGGGAAGCGTAACAACTGATAATAAAGAATTGGAAATGAGAGAGGAGGTTGTAGATTGAAAAGATTAAAAATATATCTTTCTGTTGTATTATCAATATTTATGTTATTCACATTTACTTATGATTCTACAGCAGAAACAACTTCTAATGTCATATACATTTATACATCTGATGATTTACAAAAACTTTCAGAGAACTGTCGTTTAGATACCTTCTCAGAGAACATTATTGTTACATTGACAGGCGATATCAACCTATCCTCTATATCTTTTGAACCAATACCAAGCTTTTCTGGTATCTTTGACGGAAACAACCATACAATAAGTGGTTTAAATACTCATGATTCTGGCTCAGACCAAGGATTGTTCAGATATCTACAAGAGAATGGTATAATCAAAAATCTTACTGTAAAAGGCAATGTAAGACCCAGCGGTACTAAGAAAGAAATAGGTGGAATTGTTGGTACAAACAGAGGACAAATCATTAATTGTTCTTTTCATGGAACTGTGAAAGGTTCAACAAGCATTGGTGGCATAGCTGGATACAATGATAAATCTGGTAAAATTGCAAATTGTACATCTAATGGTCTAATCATGGGAGAACATTACATAGGCGGAATCGCAGGTCAAAATGTAGGTTACATATTAGAATGTGTCAATCACAGTAATGTAAATACAACAAATGATGGTATAGTTCAAAACAAAGATATGGCATCTTATAATATAAAAGACATAAACTTAGAACAATTGAATTCAACTGAAAATATTGATGCTTTAACTGATACCGGGGGAGTTGTTGGATATAATCAAGGTATCGTAGAATCAAGTGAAAATCGTGGTGCTATCGGTTACCATCATGTAGGTTATAATATAGGAGGCATAATTGGAAGGCAATCAGGTTATGTATCTAATTGTAAGAACTATGGTGTAGTCAAAGGACGTAAAGATATAGGTGGTGTCATAGGTCAAGCAGAACCATCTATCCGTCTATTATTCTCAGAAGATACACTAGAACAGATTGATAATGAGTTAGGTACTCTTAATAAACAGGTTAACCAATTAATCAATGACAGCGAAAAATCTTCACAAACTATTTCAAGCAGACTGGATAACCTAAATAACCTTACTTCAGCTGCTTCTAATAAAATGCATGACCTAGCTAATTATACAACTAATTATATTGATGATTCAACAGCCGTAGCTAATACTGGTATAGATAGAATAAGACATACTATGGATCAATTAGAACCTGTTCTTGATTCATTTGTAAATGCATCTGAGGAATTAACTAAAGGTTTTGATGAGTTCAGAAAAGGCTTTGACCAACTAGCAAAATCATCAAAAGATATCAATAATAGCTTAAAGGATGTAGCTGATGCTTTTGATGACCTGCATTTGGCACATGACAATGCTACTGCAGCTTTGAATAATATCTCTGCCGCAACTAAAATCATACAAACAGCTGCTGAAAATTCAGATGAGATGGAAAAAGCTATCAAAGAACTCAAAAGTGGTTTAGAAGACCTTGATGATGCAGCACAAGCAGGTATTGAAGCCCTTGAAAAGATAGCAGATGCATTAAAAAAGGTTGATAATCCGCTAAGTACAGACTGGGATAAAATAAGTGAAGATATACAAGATAATCTTAAAACCATGAAAGAAAAACTTTCCAGTGCCAACACCAAGATAACACATGCTCTTGATGTATTTTATAAAGAATTTACTGATGATCAAGCTCTTATTAGACAAGCATTTGCATATATCAACTTTGCTATTGAAGATATGAAACATCTATCAACTAACATGAATGATGCTTTAATAGATATGGACTATGTCTTAGAAGACTTAGATCTTGCAACAGATGCTACTACTGAGGCTATGAAAAATATTTCCAAGGGGATGGAATATTTCACTAATTGTTCTAAAGAATGTACCACTGCTATGACAGATATAAAATCCATAATTGAAGAGCTTAATGATTATGAGAAACTACAGATACCTAAGTTAAAAGATTATGTAACTGAAACAAGTGATTCCTTATTTAAAGAAATAGATAGTATATCTGAAGAATTATCTTTACTGAATGAAGAAGTAAAAGGGTCATCTGACTCTTTTCATAAGAATATAAGAGCTGTCAACAAACAGTTTGAAGTTATTGTTGATATAATAAGGGATGGATTGAATTCCTTGTCTTTTGATAACAAAGATTTATTTGAAGATATTTCCGACCAATCTCCTGAAGAAGAAGTGACCAAGGAAAAAGGTATAGTAAAAGATTGTTATAATGATGGTGATGTCCTTGGAGATGTAAATATTGGTGGTATCGCAGGTTCAATGGCAATTGAATATGACTTTGACCCAGAAGATGATATCATTAATAAAGGTAATACATCTTTCAATTTCAAATACCAGACAAAAGCTTTGCTCATGTCATCTATCAACAAAGGTAATATCCAAGCAAAGAAGAATTACGCTGGTGGTATAATAGGCAGAATGGATTTAGGTCTACTTATTAAAAGTGAAAATTATGGTTTTATAGAAAGTCTAGATGGCAACTACACAGGAGGTATTGTTGGTTCATCTAATAGCGTGATTAGAAGATGTTATTCTCTAAGTGAACTTAGCGGCAAAGATTATGTAGGGGGAATAGCTGGATATGGTGCTGACATTTATAACTGTCTTTCATTAGTTAAGGTCAATAATTCTAATGAATTTACAGGTGCTGTAGCAGGAGATATAAGTGGTAAAATGTCAAACAATTATTTTGTTAAAGGTGAAGTAGAGGGTGTAGACAGTATAAGTTATGGTGGAAAAGCCATTCCTCAATCTTATGATGAATTTGTTCTAAATGAAGAACTGCCAGAATCATTCAAATCATTCAAGTTAACCTTTGTTGTTGATAATAAAATAGTTAAAGAAATACCATTTGAATATGGGGATACATTTGATAGTAATAAACTGCCTGCAATCCCTGAAAAAGAAGGATACTATAGCAGCTGGCCATCATATGATTACAACAACTTGACCTTTTCAAAAAAGCTGGAAGCAATATATACTCCAATGATACAAGTATTATCATCAGATAGTGACAATCCTCATCCAAAGTTATTGGTAGAAGGATCATTCAACCCTGATGAAACCCTAAAAATTGAACAAGTAGAATCACCTACTAAAATGATTGATAATCATAAAACCATTGAAGAATGGTGTGTACAATTAAGTAAAGTACCTAATGAACCATACACTTATAGAATCAAGAAACCTGAAACCAAGAAAAAAGTTATCTTATACAAAAGAGAAGGTAACAAATGGAAAAAGGCTAAATCAAAAGCAGATGGTAGTTATCTGACATTTGAATCTAACTCAAACAGCTTTAATTTGGCATTCGTAGAAAAAAATATTGATAAAAAATTATATATAGGTATAGGTATAGGTTCTATATTGCTTATATTAATACTTATAATCAAAAGGAAAACACGGAAAAGAGCAAAGAAAAAAGGTCCAAAAATAAGACCTGTAAAGTAATATTAAACATTAGTTGTTTAATATTATAGGGGGAATACATCCCCCTATATGATTGCTAATCTGTATTTCTTCGTTTCTTCTATCTCCTAGTTATTTCAAAGTATGGAAATTCTACATCACTCTTATATGATCTAATACCAAATTCCCCTGAAAAAGATGGTATGTATTTTGCTCCATAAGAAGTATGAGCACCTGATGTGCTGCCTAAGAACTTATTATCAATGACAACTGCATCTTCCCTCTCACCTTCTAATGTAACAGTCAATCTATAACTTGAACTTCCATCGAAATAGCTGGTTTTAAGAGTAACATGTACACGGCAATCATAAGGATCTATATAGTCTGGTATATTGGCAGAAAGTAACTCATTCCAATTATAATTGGATCTTCCTACATATACAGCTTTTCTTTTTGGAGCTATACCTATATAGTAACCGTAATATTGATCATTACCAGTTCCTGGTTTATATACCCCAAGTACTATCCCTGCATTTGCAGCATCATCATGTGTATTTGCTGTCTTAACTTGGAATCTACAATCAATGCTACGCATAGAAGCATCAAGCTTATAACTATCTCCTTTTGAATCACAAGCTAATAACATTGGACCATTACCAGTTTCTATATCTTGCATAGTTGAACAAGCATTTAATCCTAACAACTGTTGTTGAATTGTTTTAGACTCTTTACTTCCATATAAATTAAAATAGCTAGTAGAAGTTGCATCTCCTTTATTACTACCATAGAGAAGTCTATTCTCAAATTCCATAGATGCTGTTGGCGGATTCAATTTATTGTCAATCATTGTATTTGCATTTTCAGCAGTAACCATTCCTTCAAGGGTACATACTAATTCCAGTTTATCTGAATATACATTAACAGTATCTTCATATGGATATACTAAGATATTACCTTTGTAAGTTCCACTATTAATAAGAGCTATAGTTGATATTTCATATCCAAAATAATCATCTAAGCAAGTGGATTCATTAGTTGCAACATCATAACTGTATGAGTTAGCGCCTGTTTCATCATTTACATCCTTATCAACTACCTTATAATATATCTTAGAATTATGAGCATCATTTCCATAGATGCCTAAAACTGAATTATCCCCTGGTTTTATGGTGTTTGTTTTTCCATTAGCATTATATGTAATTGTAAACTTTTCCCCATATGCATCTAATTTATATGTATAGCCCTTAGATAGATCAATATTCCTAGTACCTTCTGCCAAATCTTTTTCATCTACATAGATTCTTTTTACAACGATGACCGCTTGTTCAATAGGTGCATTATCTGCTGGATTAAAGTTACCATTACTACCTTTCATTATATTATTCTCATTAATATAATCTACGGCTTCTACAGCCCAGTCAGCTATTGACTTCTTATCATTAATTGTTAAAACTCCATCTGTATTTTCCATTTCTTCCCCAAAGAAGTCATATACTTTACTAAGAGTTCTATAATACATAACAGCCATCTGCTGTCTTGTAACTAGATCATTAGGTTTAGCTTGTTTGTTTGAACCTAACATTATCCCTAGTGTATTAGCTTTTAACACATCTGCATCATCTGTATCTGTAAAAGTGTCCATTGATGCCTGTTCAACCACTTCACCTGTTATTGTTTCATACATTTTAACGACAAGTGAAGCAAATTCTGCACGTGTAATTTTATTTTTCAAATTACTTGACATAAGTTTATATGGCATAAGATCATAGGAATAAGCCTCTTCGATCTCAGGTTGTGCCCATGAACTTGCTGATGATACATCCCACCCCCCTGCAAAACTTGTTATACTTAATGCCATTACTACCATTATGAGTATGATTGTCTTGAAACTTTTCTTGAACATTTTATTCCTCCTTGTAGTTTTTAATACTATACAACTAACTAAATGTCTTAGAATGCAAGTTTATTTTTATTAAGTACCATTCAACGCATTACGTTTGTAGTCATTTTTCATTCTATCATAATTATAGTAAGTTGTAAATATCAAAACTTTACATTAGAGTATCTTTGTTACATTGGCTTTTAATAACATATTAATTATATCTATTAGGAATAAAAAAATTAATGTACGAAATAGCCCAATAATTCATTAAAAAATTTATTAATGAATGGTATATTATAAATCACAGGTATAAAAAGAGCTGGAATAAGATTTATAGTTTTTATCTTCTTTATTTCCAGTATATTTATTCCTGTACTAAAAATAAGTATCCCACCAATGATGGATATTTGATTAAGTATTTCTGGTGAAGCATATGGTCCTATGAACTGAGCCAACAAAAATATTGTTCCCTGCCATATAAATAATATGACTCCTGATAGCATGATACCAATCCCAAAGGTTGTTGCCAGTATCATGGAGGTAATTCCATCCAACATGGCATTTGTAAAAAGCAGAGTATTATCACCTTTTAATGCACTTTCTATAGGTCCCAATATAGATAATGTACCAACACAAAAAAGAAGTACAGCAGTTGTCAATCCTTCAATGAGTTTATTATCTTTACTGCTATTCAATCTTTTCCCTAGTTTGTTGACTTTTTCCTCTATATCAATAGTTTCACCTATTAGCCCACCTATGACCATACTGGCAATAAATAAGAGTGGCTCATTACTTTTACTGAGATTAGTAACTATCCATGTGATTCCCAATGAGATAGCTACTAGTCCTATTGCTTGAAGTAATACTGCTTTCTTTTTTTCTTTGATACCTTTCTTGAAGATAGCACCAACAAAACTTCCTATAATTATTGCACTTGCATTAACTATTGTCCCTAACATAATAACCTCCTAATAAGTAAAATTAACCTGATGCTTATATTAAAAAGCATCCAGTAAGGGGAGAGTCAATACATTTCACCAATATTAGAGAATACTTATAAGAAAATTATATATCATTATCAAGTATTTCAGTGGTATATATTATATTAATTTTTCACAGGCATTTCCATTATAATATTTATACAAAATATAACACCTTTAATTTTATTTATTATATTATTACAAATATAAATTCTTTTATGAATAGGTATTATTGTATAATTTTGGCGAATAAAAATGCAATTTGTTGACGAATTATGTAGATTTTG
Source organism: Vallitalea maricola (assembly GCF_036985595.1). Taxonomy (NCBI): domain Bacteria; kingdom Bacillati; phylum Bacillota; class Clostridia; order Lachnospirales; family Vallitaleaceae; genus Vallitalea; species Vallitalea maricola. The sequence continues at coordinate 53,571 of NZ_BTPU01000022.1, forward strand.
TTATACTCAAAATACATAATCTAGTTGGAGGTGTAGCAATGAAAAGTATAAAATCAAAGCTCATTATAGTATTCAGCATCATTTTTATTATTGCAGTAGGATCTCTTGGAATAATTTCCTATATCTTATCATCAAACTCATTGATTAATAGTAAAAAGGAAGATTTAGAAGTAATTGCAGTTCAATCAGCTAAAACTATTGAAAGTAGAATTAATGGACAAATTGTCAATCTTGAAACTGTTGCAAATAATGATATCATCTACAACCCAAATCATTCAGTGGAAGATAAATTAACTGTCCTGAAAGATGAAGTTTCAAGAAGAGATCATCTTAGGATGTATATTGTAGATAAAACCGGAATCGGTTCTTGTACTAATGGAGATAATGTTGATTTATCAGATAGAGATTATATCAAGAGATCTCTAAAAGGTGAATCTTGTATATCAGATATTTTGGTTAGTAAAGTAGGTTCTCATTCTTTAGTTATAGCTTATGCCACTCCAATTAAATATAACAATGAAATTATAGGTAGTTTAGTAGCTATTCGTGATGGGAGTAGTCTAAGTAAATTAGTAAGTGATATTACATTAGGAGAATCAGGATATGCTTTTGTAGTAAATTCTGAAGGTATTATTGTAGGACATAAGAATATTGATTTGGTTACTGATAGAACCGATTTATATCAACAATCCCTTGATAATAAAGACCATCAACAGTTATCAAAGATCACAAAGAAAATGATGAACAAAGAAATTGGCAGTGGTGAATATTATTATTTCGGGGACCATAAAATTGCAGGATATGCCCCTATTATTAATACGGATTGGAGTATTTCAGTTACTGCATTAGAATCTGAGATGTTGTCTGGTTTATCTTCTTTGAAAGTGACCTTATTAATTATTTCCATAATCATTCTTATTATTGTATCTTTATTAATATTAAGAATAGGACATATGATAGCTAAACCAATAATTAGAGCATCTGAACATGCTGAATTAATAGCCAAAGGAAATTTGACACAAGATGTTCCAAAACGCTTTCTAAACAGGAAAGATGAAATAGGCCTACTTAGTAAATCTTTTGAAAACATTAATGAAAACCTAAAGCTTCTTGTATATAATATAATAGATGCTTCTCAACAGGTAACATCATCCTCAGAAGAATTAACTGCAACTTCACAACAAGCCGCTGTAGCTTCACAAGAAATGGCTGAAACTATTGAAGAGATTGCAAATGGTGCCTCATCACAAGCACAAGAAACTGAAGATGGTACCATCAAACTATCAGAATTAAATGGCCTTATAGAACAGAATATCAAAACAATTGATAAGTCATACAATATATCAAAGCAAGTTATTGACTTAACTAAAGAAGGCTTGGAGACTATACATACTTTAACAGAAAAAGCAGATGATAGTGGTAAAGGAGCTAAAGAAGTTTATGATGGAATAATAAAGACTAGTGAAAGTGTAGACAACATCAGTAAAGCAAGTCAAGTTATTTCATTGATAGCAGAACAGACGAATCTTCTTGCTTTAAATGCTGCAATTGAAGCAGCTAGAGCTGGGGAAGCAGGTAAAGGATTTGCTGTTGTAGCAGATGAGATAAGAACTCTGGCAGAACAATCAGCTAGTTCAACTAAAGTTATTGATGATGCCGTGAATGAATTACAAAGAAACTCGGAAGTATCAGTAAAAATAATAAATCAAGTTGTTGATATTATAAAAGATCAAATAGAATACATAAAGATTGCCGAAAATAAGTATACTGAAATTTCTGATTCAGTAAAATTTAATGGTGAAACAACTAATGAACTAAAAGATATGAGTAAGGATATAGATGCAAAAAAAGATGAACTACTTGGCATTATCCAAAATCTAGCTGCTATAGCTGAGGAAAATGCGGCAGGTACTCAACAAGCATCAGCCTCTACAGAGGAACAAACAACGGCTATTGAAGAAATAGCTAATGCCAGTGAATCATTAGCTAATATGGCAACTGACCTACAGAACGTTATAGGTAAGTTTAAGATATAGATTATTTTCTATTCACATATTAAAGGTGGTTATTTATTCTACTTAACCACCTTTATTTTAATGAATATTATTTATAAATGTGCTACAGGAATTTGAATCTCTGTAAGATAATCATGTGCGTTATTTGATTTATATTCATTGATTATTACTCGTTCGATGCTGTCCCCATTAATTTTATAACCATTGTTTTTAAGGTATTCAAGTATCATTTCATAGTATTTTGGTGATTCTTTGTGGTCACAAGCTCTGTAATATATGCTAGCATATTTACCTGGTTTTAGGGTTGTTATCATGTCGCTGTCCATATCTTCTTCAAGAAGAATGAAAACAGAATTATAGTTTCTATAAATATTATTAATAATATTATCCATACTAAGAGTTACCCCTACTCGTCCAATTACAATAGGTAATTTTTTCTTACTTAGGTTTTCCAATTTTCGTAAGGAAAGTTCTAGTTCAAGATTAGAATTGATTTCTTCTTTTAGGCTAATTATTTTTCGTTCTGGAATATCTTTGATATGGACAATCCCTATTTTATCTATTTTTTTTACTTGATTAATTTCCTCTATTTGATTATCTAGTCTTTTAGTAATCTTTTCTAGGATTTTTATTTTTTCAGTAACTATATCTTTTTCTTTGTTTAGCATTTTTAAGTAATGGTCAATATCTCTGATTTCCAAGTAATCCTTAATTTCTTTTAAAGGTACTCCTAAAAATTTCAAGTATTTTATTGTATTCAATTGCTCGAATTGTTCATGGGAATAGTACCTGTATCCACTATCTTCATTAACTTTGATAGGTTTGAATAGACCTATTTCATCGTAGTATCGTAAGGTTTTTATTGATATGTTATATAATTTTGACATTTCTCCAATTGAAAATTTCGTATTCATTATATCACCATAACTTTCATTGGTGTTATTATAACTGAGAAAATTTTATACTTCAATTGCATTTTTGCATATTTTTAAATTATATTATCAATATTGATGTATATCTACATGACCAAACCAAAGAGTAATATCAGTTATATCCACTTTGTCAAGTTCAATTCTATAAATACTTATAACCTTAATTATCTACTTCCTATTACTACAAACATATCCTCATTATCAACTTGCTCTACAACTTTCAACCCATATTCTGAAAAATATTGTTCTAATTTTTCCATTTCAGGCAGATTATCTTCTTTAACAGTATCATCAACTCTTTTATGAAGCTTGTTAATAGCATCTCTACTTTGAGAGTGACAGATAGTAAGTTTACCACCTCTCTTTAATTTCCTAGAAAGTTTTTCTACTGCTTCTTCTTTACAGTGAAAATGAGGAAACATGGAATAACATATAATGTAATCATAGTATGCTTCATCATCTTTATTTTTTAGTATATCATTGCATTCAAAGACTACATTATCGTAATTATTTTTCTTCCTAGCTACTTCTATCATCTTTTCCGCCATATCAACAGCTTTGATCTTACCTGAACCAGTAACTCTTTTGTACAAACTTGGAATCAAAACTCCTGTTCCAGTACCCACGTCCAGAATTCTACTTCCAGCCTGTATATCTACCAAGTCCAGAATGTATTCTACTTTTTTCATATCATGGTTGCACATTTCATCCCACGAGTCTGCTACGCTATTAAAAAAA
>NZ_BTPU01000023.1:0-126643 GCF_036985595.1 Vallitalea maricola
AATAGTTTAATACAACTATTTAAACAGCTGATCCAAAGCTTCACAAGCTACGATTATATGGCAGTCTTAAAAGAAAACACAGCACTTCTACAACTGATTATGTATTATTTTGAACACATTGATAATGGAGAAATCAGAATCGCTAAAACTAAATCCAACGAAATATTATCTAGCGTAATAAATTATATAACTAATAATCTATCAAAAAACATTAACATTAATGATTTAGCCGAATTAGTATATCTCCATCCCAATTATTTCATAAAATACTTCAAAAAACATATGGGTACCTCGCCAAAAAATTATATGAATAAACTAAGACTAGAAAAAGCAAAGGAGCTACTTCTAATATCAGAGTTAAGTATAATAGACATATCCAAAGAAATTGGATATTCAGATTCATGCTATTTCTCTAAATATTTCAAGAAAAAAACAGGTTTCACACCGTCAGAATTTCGTAATATAAAAAGAAGATAAAAAGAGTAAGAGTTTATTTGTACTAAATATAGAAGAAAAAAGGTTCTGTGATTATATTGATGGATATATATAAGCAAAATAGTATGTGTATATGTATACACATACTATTTTGCAAATGCCAAGTCAGAACAAGACATCATTTCTGACCCATTGGCAATATAAATTAATTCAAAAAGTAATTATTTATTTTGGTTGATAAGTCTTTTCAACCACTTTTGAACAAACAGTATGTAATTTAAAATGAACAAACTCATCTTTTGGCCAAGCAGGTAATATTTCTGATTGGTCTGTATAGTCTTGTAAAAGCATTTCATTAATTGCTGTAGTCATCACACCAATAGTATCAAAATAACCACATTCAGGTATATCAGGTCTATTAGGAACTATATTACCAGGTGAAAACATCATGCCACCAGGAAATACAGAAGCATATCTGTACTGCTTCAACAATAGCTTAGCGGTTTCATCTGCAAGCCCCAAACGTGCAGCCCAAACAGCAGTCTGGGACCATCCATTAGAAGGTTCTTCATGAATACGATTATTAAATGTAAGCAGAGCAGAAGAATAATCAGGTAAAGTCTTACCAAAGAGACCGAAAGGCCAAACAGCATATAATTCAGGGTCTTCATAGTTTCTCTTATCAAGGTGATGAACGTTTTCGGCAGGCATCAGTGCATTACCTGTTTCTGGTTTCCTCCAAGTGCCTTCATATCCTTGATAATTATATTTCTTCACATTCTTATTGAACCAGTTTACACCTATAGGTAGTTCAGGTAATAACTCAAGATAGTTTTTCCATCTATTAATTACCCAGTTGTCATATCCATGTTTAATAGCTGTATTTATCAATTTAGGGATGACTGCCCTTAAACCTGCGATTTGATCACTAGGATTATCTGCTTCCCACCACGTTTCTAGAGCAGCAGATTTTTCCAAAAACAATTTACCATCCCTGATAGGAAAGTGAGTAAAGAAAAAAAGTATTATTTCATCAGCTACTGGCAACATTTTGTCAATTACGAAGGAATTGTCTTGTGTATAGCGGTAATATTCAAGCATCATCATTAACAACTCTAATGAACCTGTAAAATAATTTTTGATATAATTATTTACAACTCCTTTACCATTTCTACTGTCTCCAATTCGGCTTCCACCCCAAGAATGCATGGTTTCCAGATATATAGCTCCCTTATGTCCATATAATGATAGTGTTCTTTCCTTGGCATATTCCAAAGCATTTATGTACATATCAAAAAAAGGCATGATATAGTCTAAGTCACCACATTTGAATAAAGGCCAGTATTGAAGTCTTGTATTTTGAAACCAATAAGCTCCTCCCCAGTGTCTTCGGTCATAATCGTAGAGAAAAATTGAACCATTATGTTTAGGTGGTAATTTACCTGCCATAGATGATGCGGTAAAGTAGCGGCTTAAGTGCCAAATTGCCCTGACAGGTTGTAGCTTTGAATCTTTATTTAATTCAAATTCACTTCTAGCCCAGAAACTTTTCCACCAGCTGAAATGTGAATTTCTAAACTCATCTAAGGAAATGGTTGAAGCTCTATCTATCTTATTTATCAAACTATTGACTAAAGTATCTTTTGAATATTTACCTGAATCTGCTGCAATCAATATTCTAACTTTTCTTGACATAACTTTTTTCATTGGTAAATTATTTGAATCAGCTTTATCTACCCATACTGCTGTACCATAAGACAAATCTTTTAATGGGTCTGATAAGTTGTTATTCATTACACCAGATTGAAAGTTAATTTCATTAAAAGCAGAGCAGATGTTGGTTTCTGTAAAAAACATCATATTATCTATAAGAGTTTGTGAAACACCTTGTCTCCAAAATAGAGGACATATACTTACTTCACCATAACTATTTCTCATATCTTCTATATAGATAGAGATAACATCCAATTCTTGATGAGCTATGAACTCTGCTTTGACTTTTCCATCAGGTGTATCTGCACATATAGTCACCATACCCTTTTCTAATGATAATATTTGTTTGTAGTCCCTTGCATTAACAAATGGCTTACCATCTATCTCTAGGTTGACCTTTAGTAGAGCGGGAAGGTTACCATCACTATCAAAGCTTCCACCATGATTTATCTGTAAACATATTCCTTCATCAGGTACAAAAACTACAGCTCCAGTTTTACCGGTACCTATAGGCATACATTGCCAGCTTTCTTTTGGGCGTTTGTTATATATAATCTTTTTATTCTCATGCCAATAACCCTTGAAATCCTTAGTTCCAAAATAATTTTTAGTATCCAACATATCACCTCGTTTTATTATTATATGTTCAAGTTAATTCTAACAAAACTATGGAAATAATAAATGTAGATAATAGCCTTTGTTATGTATATAATTAACTTTCTGAATATCCAGATATTAGTTTTCGACATAATAAAGTTAGTTTCGTACATTTAGATACTATTCTCCAAGTGTTAATATTAAATTATAAAATTAAGAAGGAGATGATATATGTGGTAAGAAAAACAAGAATTGTATCTATATGTTTGGGGATAATTTGTACAGTCTGTTTATTAGTTGGAACGGGATTCGATTCCAATGTTGCATATGCCTCAGGGAACATCTATTATGTTGCTGAAACAGGTGATGATGCTAATTCTGGAACTTTAGCTTCACCTTTTAGGACTATACAAAAAGCAGCTGATATAATGACGGCAGGAGACAAATGTTATATCAGAGAAGGTGTGTATAGAGAAACAGTAATTCCTGCAAATTCTGGTTCAACAGATAATCCAATTACATTTGAGGCATATAATAATGAAAAAGTTGTGGTTAGCGGTGGTGATATCATTACCAATTGGTCACAATATTCAGGTTCTATTTATAAAGGTGATATGGATTGGGACCTTGGAGGACAAAATATTGTTGCAGTAGATGGCAACCTTTCAAATGAAGCTAGATGGCCTAATGCAGGTAGTAATTTACATACAAAATCTGTATTAGCAACTGTTGACTCAGCAACCAATGACCCATTGAATAAGTACACTATAACTGATTCTGACCTTTCATCTTTTCCAGCAGATTATTGGAATGGGGGATTAATATGGTGTCTAAATGGTCCAGAGTACTATGCTTCAGCTAGTACAATTACTGATTTTAGTTCTTCCACTCTTCATTTTGAACCATGGGCAAGAACGAATTCATGGTATTACAGTAAAAGAGGTAATAAATATTATATAACCAGGCATTTGAACGCACTTGATACAGCTAATGAATGGTATGTAGATGGAGCAAATCAAAAATTATATATATGGGTACCAGGTGGCGATAATCCTTATAATCATGTGGTAGAAGCAAAAAAAAGGACATATACTTTTGACCTGAGAAATCGTTCATATATTGATGTTAAAGGAATAGATACAATTTTAGGTTCAATAACAACTGTCGGAGCTGATAATTGTACTATCTCTGATGGGGTTTTCCAATATATTGACCAGAATTTAGATACTGGAAAAGATGCTGATACATTGACAAAAGGGATAGAATTGGGTGGAACTAATAATGTTATCAGAGATTCAGAGATTGCACATACTTTTGGAAGAGGTATTAAGGTTTCTGGAACAGATAATAAGGTTATCAACTGCTATATCCACGATGTTTCCTCAGAAGCCAGTAATGCTGGTGGCATTGATGTTTATGGAAGAAGACATCTAATAAGTCATAATACAGTTTACAGATTGGGAAGAGGTAGTATGAGAGGAAGTATACAAGACAGTATTATACAATATAACGATTTTTCATATGCTAATATGCTGACTGAAGATTCAGGAGTATTAGCTCTTGGCAGCATGGATTATCAAAATACCCAGATTCATCATAATTATGTTCATGATAATGCTGCTAACTTTTCTGATGGTGGACTATACGCAGATTGTGATACTAGAAACTTAATAATGTATCGTAATGTTGTATGGAACAATTCGGCTGTAGGATTATTATTAAATACTCCTAATAATTTTGTCCTCGCATACAACAATTCATTCTATAATAGTGGAAGTGAATCCTCCTGGGGGCAAAGTACATTATATGGAAATGACATGTATGGAGATAAGTTATTTAACAATATTTTCAGAAATGGAATATCACCAAGAAGCGGTTGCATAGTAAAGAATAATATAGTTAATGCAGACCCTGATTTTATTAATCCTTCAAATGGTGACCTTCACATTGCTTCTGATTCAATCGGAATTGATGTTGGCAGGGTACTTCCAAATATCACAGACAACTATAAAGGTAACGCTCCTGATGCAGGTGCATATGAGTATGGAGATAATTGGACAGCGGGTCATGATTTTGATAATCCACCATATCCAGTATACCAAAAACTAGATGTTCCTTATATGAACAAGGTACTTAATGGAGGTTTTGAATATTATGATTTATCATCATGGACTAAAACAGGTAATCTTGGTGCAAGAATAACTACAAGTTGTAATTGGGACTATCATTCAGCCAATTCTATGTCTAGAGGGCAAATTACTTCTGCTGTACTTGGAGGCGGTGATGGTATTGAACAAGTGGTAACAGGACTAAAACCTTCAACAACATATGTTTTTTCAGCATGGGCTAAGATTAACGGCTATCACAAAAAAGCAACTGAATATGACACTTCCTCTAATTCAAGTCATTGGAATTATGTAGATGGAGAACATGGATATTACAGGGACGTACAATACGTAGGACCTGTCAGGAACAATGATTATGTTTCATTCAATAATATTGATTTCGGTCAAAGTAAATATGATACATTTGCTATTGGCAGAAATAAAACTGTTAATACTGGTTCTATAGAAGTTAGACTTGACAGCGTAACAGGTAGACTAATTGGAACCCTCGATTTAGATACTTACAGTGCAACTTGGGCATTCAAAAGTACGCCTATCAACTCCGTAACAGGTGTTCATGACCTCTATCTAGTATTCAAGAACAGTGGATCGGCTGATATAGGATTAATAGACAGCTTTAAACTCTATAATTCAAACATGACAGACGATGTACAACTAGGAGTCAAAAATTATGGCGGCAGTGAAATTTACACAACAATAAATTCAACTTCTTGGGGTACTGAAGAAAATAAATTTCAATTTACTACAGGAACCGAAAATACAACTGCTACAATCTATGCCCATAAGCCAGATGGAGATTATTATGCATATGTAGACGATTTTGGAATTATTGAAGAATTACCTGAAAATGTATATGATTCAGAACTCATAACTAATCTTAATGTCAACGATACAGAGAATGCCATAAATTGGTCAGAAAAAGGAAATTTGCAACCAGGTTCAATACAATTTGGTGATAGAGGATATACTGTCTCCACTGTACCAGACTGTGTACTAGGCTCCGATAGGATAATGACAGCCATAGAATCCTCTGCATACACAGGAAATCCACTGGTAACATTTACAGTAGAATCAGATGTTGAAGTCTACGTAGGATACCCCGACGAAGCACCAACCCCTTCATGGTTATCTACATGGACGAACACAGGAGAAGACATAACCAATAATTACTCAAAAACATTCAGCCTCTACAAAAAAACATACACCAAAGGTTCAACAGTATCCCTAGACGCCCACGGAAGTAATCTATGGATGTATATGGTAATGGTAAAAGATATAGCTGTACCAACCCCTAAAATAACAAACTTAAGTGTAAAAGATACTCAAAACGCATCCAATTGGTCAATTATGTCTAACCTGCAATCAGGAGATGAACAATTCGGTGACAGAACATATATAATCTCATCACTACCATCCACTATTGAAGGAAGTGATTGGATTAAAACAGCCATAGACTCTTACGCATACACAGGCAATCCACTAGTAACATTCACAGTAAATTCAGATTTCCAAGTATATATAGGATATCCCGACGAAGCACCAACCCCCACATGGCTATCCACATGGACCGATACAACCGAAAACATAACCAACAATCACTCAAAAACATTCAGTCTCTACAAAAAAACATACAGCTCCGGCTCAACCGTATCCCTAAATGCCCACGAAAGCAACCTATGGATGTACATGATAATTGTAAAATAACAAAATCATCTCAGACTGTCGACAAAGTATTAATATAAAAATAGACAACGGTCGTATATTGAAATCATATATAGTGATAATAACTCTCGTTACGTTTGTTGCTTCTATCTGTTTATAAGGTATGGCAACAAGCCGTAAAAATCGTTATTATCACTATATATGATTTGCTCTGTATTTACCACTCTTAAGCTAGTTTAAAAATGTGACTTTAGCCTATAAGATCTAAACTGCTTGTCACAAAGTTATTGCATCTGCGATGATTTCCTAGAAATTATCTTTCTTTCTCTTATGCAAAAGTAATATTCTTATGCATAATTAATAAATACATACTCATATGAAGTACAAAAAAGTATGATTCAAAATACCGAGCATAGATAGTATAGGGGAATATGGAGCAGTGAGCCATGGACGGCGAACTCAGCTATTTAAACACGGACGTTTAATTAGCTGACGGAATATTCCCCTATACTATCTATGCGACCGTTATCTACATAATTCAATCACCACCAAAATCTATCAAGTTAAGATAATGACTCCATGTTAATATTAGATACCTTAATAACAATATAAAGTTAATTTATTGAACTTAATAAAAGATATTATCCTTGTGCGAATATTTCAATCACTATAAAATTATTAGTATAAGTAAAATATGTAACCATAAATAATGGATAAAAGGAGAAAACTGTCAATGTATAAGACAAATAGTGTAATATTAACTATTAATTTATTTGTCAATATTATTTTGGCAAATTCAATAATCTATTACAAATACCACTTCACTTAATACATTTCTTTAATTAGTATTATATGGAATTGATATATTATTATTAAGCAAAAACTGATTTTACATTAAAATAATAAGATGATATAATAAAAAATCAGTAATCATTAATTAGATATGGGCTAAACTAAAGGAGTTGGTAAAGTGTACGATCTTATTATTGTCGATGACGAAGAAATAATAAGGAACGGTCTAAAAAGATTTATTGATTGGGATAGTTTAAACATAAAAGTAGTTGAATTGTTTGAAGATGGTAAGGAAGCAATAGATTACTTGATTAATAATGATGTTGATATTGTTTTGACTGACATCAGGATGGCTGATAAAACTGGGCTGGATATTGCAAAATATCTATACGATTGTAAACCTTATATAAAAACTGTTTTGATTAGTGGATATAAAGAATTTGAATACGCCAAAAAAGCTATAGAATTAAATGTGGAAAATTATGTATTGAAGCCAACTAATTTTCAACAAGTGAACGATGTATTCAAAGAAGTCGTACAAAAATTAGATAAAGAAAGAAAATTTCAAAAGCAATTACCTTTGTTAAAAACACAATTCATAAATGATTTAATATACGGTGCAGTCAAAAAAGAACAGGATATTGTAAATAGAGCAAGATTAGTTGATTTTGCAGATATAATATATCATGAGTGTGCATATCTTGAATTCAGTATTATCAATAACCAAGCCTTTCTAGACAACAATTGGAATTACGGTAAAGAAAGACTAAATACAGCAATCAATAATTTTTTTGTTTCCAAAAAGAATAAAATAATATATTGTCCCCTTTTTTCAGAAGATGATAATTTTGTTATATTTGCTTATTCAAAAGACAAAGATGAAAAAAATTTCTTGGAAATACTCAATATAGAAGTTGAAAACATTTGTAAGTCAATAAAAGGTTTTATGGATTTAAGTCTTGAAATAAGTCACATCAATAACTTTAAAACATTCTTTGAATTAGCTGAATTCAATAAAAAGGTACATATTAATGAAGAACTAGGTGACGGAAGCAATAATCTTAATATCAATGTTGTTGAATACAAAAAGATAGTTCAAAAATACAAATTATTTTTTAGTAAAATAAATGAAAGTAATATTAGCGAATTAGAGAGTCTGACTCAAACTTTATTTGAACAACTATCCAATCAATCTATACAATTCTCTCAAAAAGTCATAATAGATTTATTTGCTAATCTCTCAAACAAATTTAGTCAATTAGAATTAGATATTATTAAAATAACTAATGGCAAAGTTAATTATAATTATATATTAAAAATAAATAGTATAAAAGAACTGCAGCAGTACTGTATAGAGATTTTTACTGATTTAGTTAATTTTATAGCTAAGAACAAGGATAAATCAGCTGAAAAAGTAATTGAAAAGGCTATAGCTTATATAGATGAGAAATTTTATCTAGATATTTCTTTAGAAGATGTAGCTAATCATGTATTTCTTAACTCTGTTTATTTTTGCAGATATTTTAAACAAAAGACAGGTGAAACATTTACAGATTATCTTACCAAAGTGAGAATGGAGGAAGCTATAAAACTTATTAATAAAGCTAAGTACAAGACATACGAAATTAGTAATATGGTAGGGTATAAAAGCAGTAAATATTTTTCAAGAGTATTTAAGCAATATACAGGATTATCTCCAAGTGAATACGGGAAAATGTAGAAAGCAAGTGGTGGTATGATGAAAAAGAAAAATATGTGGAAGTATATAAAATCCTATAAATTTCAATCAATTCTCATTAAAAATTTTCTGCTGATTTTCTTGATTGTATTTATTCCCGTTATAATCATTACTATATCTGTTCAATCAAAATATAATAGTGCAGTAGAAGATGAAATAAAAACTGCCAATTATAATGCTGCTCTTAAAACTCAAGCGACTATTGACAGAGCCATGCAGGATACAACAAGGTTAGCTACTCATTTATCAATATCTTCAGTGTATGACTTGTTTTTTATATCTAATAAAACATTTGCAGATTATTATAATATCATTGACATTATAAATGATAGAACTACAGAGTACATCAGTTTGGATGATTATATCCATAGTGTATATTTACAATCTGATAATCTAGGTATTTTGTATGATTCCATAGATAATGCAATTAAAGAAGTTGGTTTAGAGAATTCAACATTACAAGATGAAGATTGGTATGCGAAAGATAAAGCTGACAATAACAAAATCAATAGATATTTTGCATGGAGAGAAACAAGAGATAGTAAAGTCATTAGTAATTATGTATCTGTTATACATTATGTGAGAAAAAAAAGAACTAAAATATTAGGTTCCGTAACTATAAACTTGAAAGTAAATCACTTGGCTAAAATGGCAGATATGATTTATTCTGATAATGGTGTTAAGACAATTGTTGTTGATAATGAGAGTAACAAGGTTATTATAAGCAAGAATACAGATGATTTTCTAAAAGATGTTAGTGATATTGATATATTTAACTCCATTGATTTTTCTAAGATAGATAAATCAGAAATACTATCGGTCAATAATGAACAATACATTATAACTAATATTAAGTCACAATATGGTAATTGGACATATTTATCGGTTCTTCCACTAACAAGTTATAGTAATGATGTAAACAAAATATATGATTATGTAAAGAATATCCTAATAGCTTACATGATTATAAGTCTTATATTAAGCTATTTATTAACAATAAAAACATATGAACCTGTTAGTACTGTTATGAGGATAATTGATAATCCTCAGATGTGGGATAGAGAAAAACATAAAAATAAAAATGAGGTAAAATATATATCAGATAATATATTCAAGATCATAATATCCAATACGGAATTAGAGGAAGAATTAAGAAATAAAATCATATTACTGGATAAAGCACAGAATAAAGCTTTGCAATCCCAAATGAATCCCCACTTTTTATTCAACACTCTGGAAGCAATAAATTGGACTGCGATTGAATTACTGGATGGCTATAATGAAGCCTCTGATATGATTTCTAATCTATCTGAAGTATTAAGGTATTCTCTGGATGGAGAACAGTTCAGTTCAGTAAAAGATGAAGTGAAATATTGTAAGATATATATAAATATCATGAAAAAAAGATATAAGAATAAACTTGAAGTCAAATGGAATATCCAAGAAGAAGTATATGATAATAGGATAATGAAACTAACCCTACAGCCAATCATTGAAAATGCAATATATCATGGAATAAAACCAAAACGGGACAAAGGGCTGATAGAAATCAGTTGTAATAGCATGAAAGACAAGCTTGAAATAACTGTAGATGATGATGGCGTAGGAATGACTAAGGAAGAAGAAATTGAGTTGAACACAAAAATCAACGATAAATACCTATTGAGAAATCAAGGAATAGGTATGTACAATGTAAATCAACGTATAAAATTATTGTATGGAGATGAGTATGGTCTTAAGGTTATCAGTACAAAAGGTATTGGTACAAGTATTATAATAATTCTTCCATATGAAAAATAGGAAATAAAGGGCTGTCAGATAATAAAATATTTTATCTTGATAGCCCCATTGTTTTCTTTATTAATATACCTGAATTTAACAGGTTTTATAAAATTGTATACCCATGTAAAAATAGTGAACCACACCATATTTTTATTGGTAAAAATGCATACCTGTTAATTAATTATTTAGAATTTAAAACATTTATCTATGATGTTATTATTAATATATCGAAGCGGCACAATTAATAATAGACAGAAAAGAAGGTGAGATTAATGAAGAAAATGAAGAAAACATCAAAGAATTCAACTAAGAAAAATCTAGAATTATTAATATTAACATTACCTGCTATATTAGCTTATTTTATCTTTAACTATATTCCAATGTTCGGAGCGATAATTGCTTTTAAAGATTATAAAGCACCAAAAGGTATTTTAGGAAGTGCGTGGAATGGATTAGAAAATTTTAAATTCTTTTTTACCTCACAAGATGCATGGAGAATTACAAGAAATACCGTTGGATATGCATTGATATTTATTGTAGTTAATCTTGTGGCAGGAGTTTTTGTAGCATTATTACTATATGAAGTAAGAAGTAGAAAAGCACTAAAATTTTATCAAACTTCAATGATGTTGCCAAGATTTTTGTCTTGGGTAATTGTAGGATATATAACATACACACTTTTAAGTCCTACTATGGGTATCTTAAACCAAGTGATTGAAATGTTTGGAGGACAACCCGTTGATTGGTATTCAAAAGTGTCAGCTTGGCCATGGATATTGATAATAACTAATACCTGGAAAGTAATAGGTCTAAATAGTATTATGTATTATGCAGCATTGATGGGTATTGATAAAGCATATTTTGAAGCTGCAGAGATTGATGGAGCTAATAGATTTCAACAGATTATTCATATTTCTTTACCTAGCATTAAACCACTTATGATAGTACTTACATTATTAGCCTTTGGTAATATATTCAGAGGAGATTTCGGTTTGTTCTACGTTATTCCTAGAGATGTAGGAGTGTTATATCCAGCGACAGATATAATTGATACATATGTTTATCGTGGTCTAAGAACTGGTAACCTAGGGATTACTGCTGCTGTAGGACTTTTCCAATCACTAGTAGGATTTGTAATGATTGTTACTATGAACGGAATAGTGAGAAAGGTAGAACCTGATTCATCATTATTTTAATTATCGTAAGGGAAATGGAGTGAATAATATGTCTGTAGTGAAAAAGAAAAGGATAACTTATAGAACTTGGATAAATCTATATTTTATAATTATGTCCATTACGTTTATTTTACCTTTCTTATTAATAGTTTCAGCATCTTTAACTAATGAGGATATATTGGCTAAAGAAGGATTTAAGATAATCCCGCCTTTTATAGATTGGACAGGATACAAATTTGTATTTAGTAATGTTGGTGAAATTTTAAGAGCATATGCAATAACAACTTTTCAAGCATTTTTTGGAACTTTTTTATCTGTTTTAGTTATGACTCTATGTGCATACCCGTTATCAAGAAAAGATTTCAAATTCCGTAAACCAATTACATTCTTTGTGTTTTTCACAATGTTGTTCAACGGTGGTTTGATTCCAACATATTTATTGAACTATAAATATTTACATCTAGGAAATACCATATGGATATACATACTGCCAACACTTTGTTCAGCATTTTATATTATTATTTTTAGAACATTCTTCCAAGGGTTACCTATTTCATTGGTTGAATCAGCAAAGCTTGATGGGGCTAGTGAAATAAGAATATTCTTCCAAATAATATTACCACTGTCAAAACCAGTATTAGCGACAGTAGCATTACTAACATTATTAACAAAATGGAATGATTGGTATACAAGTTTGATTTATATTACGGATTCACACTTATATACATTACAATTCTTGTTGAAGAGAATACTTCAAGAAGTAGAGTTCTTAAGGTATATGGCAAATAATACACCGCCAGGTATAGACTTGAGTTACCTTGAAGATATGCCAGTTGAAACATTGAAATTCGCAATGTGTATTATTGCAGCTGGACCAATGTTATTGGTATTCCCATTCTTCCAAAAGTATTTTGCGAAAGGGTTAACAGTAGGTTCAGTTAAAGGTTAAATAGTTAGTTGTAGGTATAATCCTATAATTATAGATTAGTAATAGTTTTAAAACAGAACCAGAAATAGAAAGGGGAATTTACATGAAAAATTTTAAAAAAGGTATTAGCATTTTATTAGCAGTTGTATTTATCCTTAGTATCACATTGATGGGTTGTAAAAGTAGTGATACAAAGAAAACAGATAGTGGTTCAAAAGATAGTGGCACAACAGCAAAAAAAGATGAAGATGTAAAAGTATTGAAAATATTTTTAGGTGGAGACGAAAAAGAGAAACAAGAGGAAGTCTTTGCAGCAGCAAACGAAATGTTAAAGACTAAGCTGCCAGGTGTTCAAATGGATATTGAAGTTATTCCTTATGGTAACTGGATTGAAAGATGGAAACTTCTAACAGCAGCAGGAGATCAAATGGATATAGCATGGATTGGCTGGATGTTAAATTTTGATACAATATCAAGAGAAGAAATGTTAACTCCACTAGAAGGTCTAATTGAAAAGAATTGTCCTGAAATCAAAGATGTAATACCACAATTTGTTTTTGATAAGGCTACTGTTGATGGACACGTTTATGCAGTTCCTAACTATCAACAAATGGTTGAAATGAGAAGAGGTATTAGACTATATAAACATTTGGCTGATGAATATGTTGATGTAGCTGCATTAGAAGAACAATTTACAAAAGATTTAACTTTTGATCAAGATGATTGGGATGCATTAGAAGTATATTTCAAAAAAGCTAAAGAAAATGGTACATTGCAAAAAGGACCATCACCATCTATTAGCTGGTTATACAGAAATGGATATGAACCTATAGCAAATCAAGATTCACCTGTTGCCATTAAAATTGGTGATGAATCATGTACTGTTCTTAATAAATTTGCAACTCCTCAGTATAAAACAATGATACATACTATGGCTGACTGGTATGAAAAAGGATATATCAGAGAAGATGTACTAGCAGTAGAATCATTTGATAAACCTCGTGCAGATGAATTTGTAAAAGATGGTAATATTTCATGGGTACATGAAACTCTTAAAGATCAAGACAAAAAAGATACTAAGAGAGCAAACGATGCAGGTAATGATGTAGAGCTTGTTGTAGTTCCAACTACAGATTTTCAATATCTAGCTCCATATGGAACGGCTACTAACCTTGCAATACCATTTACAGCAAAATATCCAGATGAAGCAATTAAATTAATAAACTTACTTAATACTGATAAAGAATTCTATAATCTAATGGTTTACGGTCTAGAAGGTAAGAACTATGAGAAGATTGATGAAAATACAATTAAAATAACTGATAAAGATTCTTATGGTTTAGCAAACTGGGCAACAGGAAATACATTACTTGGTTATGAGATTGAAGGCGGAGTTAAAGGTTGGTCAACCTATCTTGATCAAATGCATAGAGAAGCTAAACAATCATACCTAATGGGCTTTAAAGTAGATACAGAAAAATATTCAACTACTTTACAACAATTAGATACAATCATCAAAGAATATCAAAATGCATTAGAGTTCGGTGCTCTAGGTTCTAGTGTAGATGAGAAATACGAAGAATTCTTAGATAAGTTAGATAAAGCTGGAATCGATAAAGTAATTGAAGGATTCCAACAACAAATTGATGAATTCTTAGCATCAAAAAAATAATCAAGTTGAACTTCTAAATTATATAAATAATTAAAAATGATGAAAAATAGGCTTTAGAATATACCTTTCGGTTTTCTAAAGCCATTTTCAAAATGATATAAATAACTCAACTTTCCTATTTCATTATTCTATGCAGGTAAGCTAATTAAAAGGCTTTGCAGAATAAAAATATAGGTGTTTCTTCTATCTTTTTATTCTGCAAACCAAACCTATAACCTTAATTTACCTGCATTAAATTAAAGGTTGGAAAGTTGAGTAACCACTAATAAGCACTTAATCATTTATATGGAGGTATAAAAAATGAAACCCGTTCAAGTCAATATTGGGGAGGCAATAATTGAAGCATTCTGGGCTCCAGAACTAAGAAATTTCCAAGAATGGAAGATTGAAGATACAAAAACAAAAGGTCTTGAATTCCAAGAAACATGGTGCGCAGAAGCCTTTAGCTGGATACAAAGACCATTAAACGGACCATCACTAAAAATATCAAAAGAATATAGTTTAGACTGTACTAAATTTGATAAATTGATTTTAGCAATTAATTCACCATCTAAATCAAGGGTTAAAATTATTGCTGATACAGAAAATGGTATAATCGAAGAATTATCAGACGAATTTACAGATTTCTCAGAAGAAATTCAGCTGGATTTAGGTAATAGCAAGAAAATAAATAAAATTATAATTGAAATCTATACCAATGAAGATGGCTTTCAAGGAGGACATTTCAAGTGGATAATGCTCCAGAACTCAGATTTATTAAATGAATATCTAGAGCAATACAATAATTATGATAGTAAGTGGATAGGATATCTTAAGGATGAAAACTACAATCCAGAATTTAAACCAACATATAATCTTATTGTTGATGAAGAAGAACTAGTGAAGTTAAGAAATTATCATATGATTCATGAAAAACTTACAGGTAAATCAATGTATGCTGATTATGTTAAAGAATTAAAGCATGAAATTCCAGAAGATATGATCCATGATTATGTAATATTTTGGACTGACCAAAGATTCGCAAGAACAAGAGATTATATGAAGCGGTTAACATTAAAAGGACCATTATTGGCTTCTGCTGGTTTAATATTAAAGGATAAATCATTATTGAGATTAGCAGCTAGATATGCAATGTCATTAGCCATGTGCACTAATTGGAATGATTCTTTTATTACTGAATTCAAAGCTGGTTATTGGGAACATAGAGCTTTCGTAAAAGCAGTAATTTGTTACGAAATAAGTATGGTTCTTGATTTAGCTGGTGAAATGTTTACTGATCTTGGGAGAGATTTAATACTTAGAAGATTAGGTGAAGAGGCTATTGGTGGTATTAATTATATTACATGGAAACATGATTATATATTTGATAATAACCAATTAGTATGGTTTACTTATGGTAGAATGTTAGCTTATGCAGTATTAGAACAGCACTTCAACCATGTCAAGCCTTATACAGATATAGCATATAAAGAGCTTGTGGAAAATATAGATAATATAATTTTTGAAGACGGTGCTTATGGAGAAGGACCAAATTATTATAACTGCATAGGTGACAATGCCAACTTTGCTACATATATTTATGCTAAGCTTAGAGGATTGAAATTTAAAGATATTGTTCCAGATAAGATTATGAAAACTGCTGATTTTGTAGAATGTCTTCAATCAACAGTTCCATCACAGGACGTGATACCAGTTTGTGACGGAGAACCAAGATTCAAAAAACCAACACTAGCGTATATGGCTTATTTACTTCCCAATAGTCATTGGACGACTATTCTGCATAAATCTCTTAATAGAGAGGAAAAAATACCTAGTGATATACTTGCATTCAATTTCATCAGGGAATTCAATAAGAAAGATATAATAAACAGAAGTTTTATATCTTTACCAGAAATGGGAAGCGTATCATCACTGAGGAAGCTTGATGACCAATGGTTGAAGATATTTATATTTGGGAATAAGGCTAACGTGGACCATGCTCATGAAGATAAAGGAAGTTTTGTAATCGAATTTTGCAATGAGACATTTGCTATGGATCCAGGTAGTGGCAATTATTCTAGTGAAGTATCTAATTTAGTTAAACAAGCATATAGACACAATACTTCAGTACCATATGGTAATCTAGAAAAAAGACCTCAACCAGAAAGACCTAATACAAAAGATATTAAGGTTATAGCTAATGGTGATGAACGAAGTTTTAATGGTAAAGTTGACTTAAGTTATACATGGAGAGAATTCTTCAATGAGTATACTCGTGAATATTTATCATCAACACCAGATGAATTGATAATCAAAGAAAAGTATGATTTGAAAAAAGGAGAGGGTATTGACTTTGGATGGAGTACCCAACTAGATGTAAAAGTAGAGGAAAATCAAGTAGTAATAAGCGGGGATAAAGGTGAGGCAGTAATAACTATACCAGAGGAAGTAAGTGTAGAAGTTACAGAACTAAGACTTTTCGACGAAAATAGTTTTCAAAAAAGAATATCATTCAAGAAATCCTGTAAAAAAGGAGAATTAGTAATTAAAGTTCTATTTCGAGTATACTAGCAACATAATAATTAAGAAGATACATAGGAGGCATTTACTATGGCAAAAGTTGATGGATTCGCTAGGATTGCGTTAAATGGCATAGATAACAACAAAGAAGAATTAGAAGAAATAAAACCAGCAGGATTTGTAAAGGAATATTTTAAAAGTAGTGAAGATATTGTAAGTCCTATCATAGAAAAAAGTTATCAAGAAAAACTTGATGACTTCAGTAAAGGAATTGAAGAACTAAAACAAAGATATTTACCTTTCTTAGAAGACTATACACCAAAGCTTCAAATGGAAAGAGAACGATTTGAACTGAATGATTTTCAATTTCGATATGAGGAAGATGAAGATAAAAGAGATTTTGCCAGAATCCTAAATGGTCAAGGAGAATTCCAACAAGTAACTATACCTGACTACAAAGGTCCTATCGGCAAATGGACAGGATATTATAGAAAAGAATTCCAATGTGGTTATGACGCCAATACA
The DNA here is from genome assembly GCF_036985595.1 of Vallitalea maricola. Taxonomy (NCBI): domain Bacteria; kingdom Bacillati; phylum Bacillota; class Clostridia; order Lachnospirales; family Vallitaleaceae; genus Vallitalea; species Vallitalea maricola. The sequence goes on from NZ_BTPU01000023.1 coordinate 17,645, forward strand.
GATGAAAGAATATATATTAGATTTTTAGGAGTAGATTATATTGCTAATATATATCTCAATGGAAAATTCATTGGAAATCATGAAGGTTTCTTTGCACCATTTGAATTTGATGTAACAGATTATATTTACACAGATAAAAACAATACCCTAGTAGTAGAAGTTCAAAACGATGCACCAACCCTTGGTATAGATATTGGTGATGATAAAATAGATGGAGATAAGATATATGCTGCAACTGGATATGGCTGGGATGATAGTGAAAAAGGATGGCATCACTGCCCACCAGGAGCTGGAATATGTCATAAGATCATTGTAGAAAAAAGAAATAAGTATTTTATTAATGATATCTTTGTAAGACCAGACATTGATAAGAGTAAAGCTGAAGTATGGGTAGAAATATATAATACAGATTTTGCTAATGTAGAATTGAATCTAAAGATGTCCATTTACTCTAAGAACTTCAAAGGCTACGCAGACGAAAACATTGAATTTGAAATTGAGAAATGTGGGCCTTATGTAAACTACTATAGAACCATTGTGGATATCAAGGATATGAAGATATGGGAATCTGATAACCCTTATCTATACAAGGTAAGAATGGATTTATTTAAAGATGATAAATTGGTAGACCAAAAAGCTAGACATTTTGGTATGAGAAAATTTCATATGGATGAGACCGAAGCTGTTAAAGGAACTCTATACCTTAATAATGAAAAAGTAATCCTTAGAGGTGCCAACACAATGGGACATATGCAGCAATGTGTTTATAACGGGGATTTTGACTTATTGATTAAAGATATTTTAATAGCTAAATATTGTAATATGAATTACTATAGATTGACTCAACGTCCTGTACAAGAAGAAATATATGATTATTGCGATTGCCTGGGAATGATGCTGCAAACAGACCTGCCATTTTTTGGATGGATAAGAAGAAATAAATTCTGTGAAGCCATCAGGCAATCAGAAGAGATGGAAAGATTAATCAGAAGTCATCCTTCTAATATAATGGTTACATATATTAATGAGCCTTTCCCAGCATCATGGGGATTCAAAGGACATAGAAGTCTACTTAGAAATGAAATGGAAGAATTCTTTGAGGCGGCAAGCAAAGCTATTAGATTGAATAACCCTGATAGAGTAATAAAAAATGTAGAAGGAGACTATGACCCTCCTACAAGAACAGGATTATCAGACTTCCATTGTTATAACATGTGGTACACTAACCATGCACTACCTATTGGCAAGTTACACAAAGGATATCTGCCAGCAATAAAAAAAGGATGGAAAACAGGATGCGGTGAATACGGTACTGAAGGCTTAGATCCTTTGGAGATTATGTTGGAAGACTATCCAAAAGACTGGATTCCAGATAATATTCATGACCAGTGGACTCCACAAGATGTTGTAAATTCACAATCATATACAATGCACGGGGATTGGTTTGAAGAACAAGACAATATAGTTGATTGGATTAAAGAAAGTCAGAAGCACCAAGCGCTTGCAACAAAACTTATGAATGATGCCTTTAGAAGAAGAAGTGATGTTCTTATATCAACAGCAGTACACTTATTAATAGATGCATGGCCATCAGGATGGATGAAAACACTTGTTGATTATAGAAGAAAGCCAAAACCAGCATATTTTACTTTCAAAGAGACTCTAGAACCTGTCAGAGTTAATCTTAGAAGTGATAAGTTCACAGTTTATACTGGAGAAGAGATAGAAATAGAATGTTTCTCATTAAATGATACACCAAGGAAAATGGATGGCAAAATTATTATTACAATTAGAACAGATGAAGAAGATATATGTTCATTTGAAAAAGAATTGACAATACAAGATTCCATTTCCATCTACTGTGGAAGCATTAAATTCGTGATACCTGAAATAAGCAATGAAAAAGAATTTGTTCATATAGACTCTGTCTTGATTAACAACAAAAACGAAATTATAAACCAAGAAAGACTTAGTTTAGTTGCAATGAATAGAGATAATACAAACGTTGAAATCACTACCATTGGCTTTGATAAATCAATCGAGGAAGGACTTAACAAATTAAATCTTGAATCTGATAATGTTGCTAGTAACAAATTTATAGTAATTGATAAAAATGGCTTTGAAAACCAATATGACAATATAATTGACAATGTGAAAAATGGTGGAAAAGCGTTGATTTCACTAAACGATATAAAAGAATGCACCATTGAAGGACAAAAATATGGTGTCAAGATTCTAGGTGAAAAAGGAGCAGACTCCCAAACAGGAAAAGGACTTTTCTTTGTAGCAAGAAATGAAAATCATAACTTTACAAAAGACAATAAAGATAAAGATTATTCATTCATGTACGATAAGAAAACCGATAGTTTCGATTTCATTACCGAAGATGGTATAGTCGGTGACGTAGATGAACATATATTATTTACTTACAAAACACCTGAATTCGGAGTCAATCTAAAAGGACCAAAAGAAAAAGTAGGAATATTAAGCGAGAAAAAAATAGGCAAAGGAACCCTATATTTCTCAACCATAAAAATAGATAGATTACTAGGAGAGAATCCATATTTGGATAAATTAATAAAAAGGATTATGAAGTAATTCAATTATATGGATTATGACATTTCAAAAAAGCAAGTCAGAATAAGAAACTACCCTGACTTGCTTTTTGGCTTATTAAAAGAATAACTAATTTTACACAATTGGAATAGCCAATAAGTTATACTAATCAGAAGAAACAGTTTTTCTGACCGACTTGCAATATAACATAATTTAAAAAACAGTGAAAAACAAAAATAACTTGATGAAAATAAAATAATTTTATATAATATAGTAAACGATTACTATAGATTTGAAAATATAGAAGAAAATGATGGGATGATAGTATGGTCACTATAAAACAAGTAGCAGAAAAAGCAAATGTATCGACAGCAACAGTATCTAGAGTCATTAATGGAAACTATCCAGTTAGTGAAAAAGTAAAAAATAAGGTTATGAAAACTATAAAAGAATTAGGATATAGACCTAATTCAATAGCAAGAAGCCTTAAATGTAATAAAACATATATGGTAGGAATGGTTGTACCAGACATCTCTAATAATTATTTCATGGATATTGCAAGAGGTGTAGAAAGTGTTATCAGCCCTCTAGGATATAGTCTTATCTTCTGCAGCACTGATGAAAATACAGACAAAGAATTAAGACTGTTGAACGCATTAAATGATAAAAGAGTAGATTACGTCCTGTTGGCATCAAGTACACAAGAAGACCATAAATTACAAAAATTTATAGACCAAGGTATGAACATTATTATGATTGATACAAGCCTGGAGAATCTTCAGACAGATAGTGTAGTAGAAGACAATTATAATGCAACATATAAGCTGATTTCATATGTTATAGACCAAGGGCATAAGAGAATTGGTGCGGTAAATGGACTACTAAGTGTTAGTACAGCAAAAGAACGCTATAATGGCTTTTGCAAGGCATTAGAAGACCATGATATTCCTTTAGAACAATCATATATAGTAAACGGTGCTTATAATAGAAGAAAAACATATGAAGAAGTAAAATTTATGATTCAAAGAAATATAAATAAGCTTCCAACTGTACTATTTGCAGCTAATAATGATATGGCAGAAGGTGCAATGATAGCATTAAAAGAAATGAATCTTAAAATACCTGATGATATATCTTTAGTTTCATTTGGGGATATTAATCTAGCTGAATTGATTGAACCTAGATTGACTATAATATCCCAGAATGCTGTATTAATTGGAGAGAAAGCTGGAGAGTTAATGTTGAAAAAAGTTTCTGGTAATAGTGAGCATGATATTACCAAAGTCACAATACCATCAGAAATCATCATAAGAAATTCCGTAAAATCAATTTGAAATTATATTTTATAATTATACAAATTCTTTATAAAAACATTAGGAGGCTAACTAGATGAAAAAAAAATATTGTCTAGGAATTGATTACGGTACACAATCATGTAGGGCGTTATTGGTTGAAGTGGATACAGGCAATGAGATTGGGGATTATGAGCAGGCGTATCCTCACGCAGTTATGGAAGAGGTATTACCTGATATGATAACAAAATTACCACCTTATTGGGTACTTCAACATCCACAGGATTATTTATATTGTCTATCAACAGTTACAAAAGGGGTTTTGGAGAAATACAATGTAAATACAGAAGATGTAATTGGTGTAGGTGTTGATTTTACAGCATGTACTATATTGCCTGTTGACAAAAATATGGAACCCTTATGTTTTGATGAAAAATACAAGAGTAATCCGCATGCATATGTTAAGTTATGGAAACATCATGCTGCCCAAAAATATGCTGACAAGATTAATGAAGTAGCAGAAAAAAGAGGAGAAACTTTTCCAAAGTTATATGGTGGTAAAATTTCTTCTGAATGGCTTATTCCAAAAGTTATGCAAATTATTGATGAAGCTCCAGAAATCTATGGGGCAGCTGACCAATTTATCGAGGCAGGAGATTGGATTGTATATAAGTTAACTGGAGAAGTTAAGAGAAGCAGCTGTTTTGCAGGATATAAGGGGTTATGGCATAAGCGTAATGGTTATCCAACGAAGGAATTTCTAGGTGCGATAGATGAAAGATACAAAAATATAGTTGAGGATAAACTAAGTACAGATATTTACCCTCTTGGGGATAAAGCTGGTGAAATTAACCAAGTAGGTGCTAATCTTACTGGGTTGGACAAAGGGACAGCTGTTGCAGTAGCAATTATAGACGCACATGCAGCAGTACCAGCAGCTGGTATCTGTGAAGAAAGTAAAATGCTAATGATTATGGGAACTTCCACCTGTCATATGGTACTTAATAAAGATGAGATTATTGTACCTGGTATTTCAGGGCTTGTAGAAGATGGAATATTACCTGAATTTATAGGTTATGAAGCTGGTCAGGCATGTGTAGGTGATCATTTTGGCTGGTTTGTCAAGAACTGTATTTCTGAAAAGTACATCAATGAATGTAAAGAGAAAAATATTACTATTCATACATTATTAACTGAAAAAGCTTCAAAATTAAGAGTTGGGGAAAGCGGTTTAATTGCACTGGACTGGTGGAATGGTAATCGTTCAGTATTGGTTGATGCTAATTTGACAGGTTTAATCATGGGATGTACATTAACTACAAAACCAGAAGAAATATATAGGGCACTTATTGAAGCAACAGCTTTTGGAACTAAGATGATTATTGATACATTCAAGGAAAATGGTGTAGAAATAAAAGAATTATATGCGGCAGGGGGTATAGCACAGAAGAACTCTTTGATGATGCAGATATATTCAGATGTAACTAACATGGATATTCATATATGTGATTCCAACCAAGCCGTAGCTCTAGGTTCAGCCATGTTCGGTGCAGTGGCAGCAGGAAGAGTTAAAGGTGGTTACGATACAATAATTGAAGCTGTAGATAAGATGTCAAAAGTAAAAAAAGAATATTATAAGCCTATAAAAGAAAATAATGAAATCTATAAAAAATTATTTAATGAATATAAATTACTTCATGACTACTTTGGCAGAGGTGGTAATGACGTTATGAAGAGATTAAAAGATATTAAATTATCCTATAAATAAATGTTTGTTAGCCTCAGATAAGTTTACATAATTTTATTGTATTGTTTGAGTGTTATATCCAACAATATACAGTATTTCTAAATACTTATAGTGGATTATTATACTTGTAACATGTATAATTATTATATTATGTTAACTTAGGGGTGAATGAATTGAAAAATAAGAAGTTGGTTATTATAGTGATTAGCGCTCTTATATTAATAGCATCTATTACCACATTTTTATTAACTAAAAAAGAATATGAAGATATGACATATAATGAGTTTGTTAACTATGTTGAACAAAGTTCCGTTGGGGAAGTAACAATAATTGATGATAACACGTTGTATGTTAAGTTGAAAGATAATGACAAAACAGTATATAAAGTTCCTAATCCCTTGAAGGATGGTTTTAAAGAATATTTATTATTGCAGGATATTAAAGTAGGAGCTGGAAGTAGTTCTGGGCTTGAAAAAACTTTCCAGACTGTTGGTGTTGGATTACTTCTTATTGGAGTATTCTGGTATATCAGAAAAGGTTCAGGCAATAACAAGCAAGTTATAGTTGATGCCAATAAGAATAAGATAAACAATAACAATGTAGTCAATTTTAGCAATGTTGCTGGTAACGAAGAAGCAAAAGATTTAGTAGGAGATATTATTGATTTTATTAAGACACCAGAAAAATATTCTTCAATGGGAGCTAGAATGCCTAGAGGTGTATTATTATATGGTCCACCAGGAACAGGTAAAACTCTTATGGCTAAGGCTGTTGCTGGAGAAGCAGACGTACCTTATTATGCAGTAAGTGGTTCTGATTTTATACAGATGTATGTAGGGGTTGGAGCCAGCAGGATAAGACAATTATTCAAAAAAGCCAAAAAAAGCGAAAAAGCAGTTATTTTTATAGATGAGATTGATGCAATCGGTAAGACAAGAGCAGGTAAAGCTTCAGCAAGCAATGATGAAAGAGATCAAACATTAAATGCTCTTCTTACTGAGATGTCAGGTTTTAATGATAATGAGGGTATAGTAGTAATTGCTGCAACTAACCGTATTGATACACTTGACCCTGCATTACTTAGACCTGGTAGATTCGATAGACAGATTGAGATAGGGTTGCCAGACTATAATGCTAGAAGAGCTATAATATCTTTACATGCCAAGAATAAGCCTATTCATGATACAGTAGATATTGATAGTATAGCTAAGGATACAGTATACTTTAGTGGTGCCATGTTAGAAAATCTCATGAATGAGGCTGCTATAATTACAGCAAACAGTAATGAAAAAGCTATAAGAAAAGAACATATAGACAAAGCTTTCTATACAGTTATAGCTGGTGCAGAGAAAAAGGATAGAAGTAATATTACTGATAAAGACAGACAGATAACTGCATATCATGAAGCAGGACATGCACTCATGACAAAATTATTATTACCAGATAACATTATATCAAAAGTTACTATAATACCAAGTACCAGAGGTGCTGGTGGATTCAGTATGAGTATACCAAAAGATAAGATGTATCAGAGTAAAAAAGAAATTGTCAGTAATATAAAAGTTTTACTTGCAGGTAGAGTTGCTGAAGAAATCATTTTCGGAGAAGATGGTGTAACAACTGGTGCAAGTAACGATATTGAAAAAGCATCCAATCTTATAAAAGATTATATTGTAAAATATGGTATGGATGACAAGTTTGGATTATTCAATTTTGAATCAGCTGGTGTTAATGATATGGCAATAATAGATCAATGTAGAGAAGAAATCAAAAAAGCGTATATAAGTGCAAAAGATATAATAGAAAAAAACAGAGAATATCTTAGTAGAATTGCAAGTATGCTTATTGAAAAAGAAACTATTGATAATAATGATATAGAAGAGATTTGTGCTTAATATTTATAGTCATTGTTGTTAGTAAATGGCATAGGTAATAGCCATATTTATATTAAGTGGACAACGGAAATGGGTTGAAACCATATATAATGATAATCACTCTCGTTACATTTGTTGCTTTTATCTGATTTGAAAGGAATGGCAACAAGCTGTAAAAATTGTTCTTATCATTATATATGGTTTTTTATGTGTTTGGCGCTCTGGAGTTTGGTTGTTTTAAGATATCTAGCATTATTTAGTGTTAGGTATCTTTTTTTTATTATTTTATATTACTAGAATGTTTTTGGGGATTTTCGTTAGATAATTGTTGACATATACAGTCCAACTGTATATAATTACTTTATACAGTTGCACTGTATAGTTTTACTGTATAATAAGTTATGGGAGTATGATGAATGGATGAAAAAGAATAAGAATCTTCCTCTTACGGAGACGGTTTATTATATCCTTTTGGCATTGAATGAGCCGGCTCATGGATATTTGATTATGCAGAAGGTGGAAGAATTAAGTGATGGGCAAGTAAGAATAGCTGCGGGGACTTTGTATGGAGCTATTGAGAATTTATTGAAGTTAGGATTTATTATGCCTGTAAAGAGTGAGGATAAGAGACGAAAAGTCTATTTAATCACTGATAAGGGTAGAGAGATATTGCTTCTTGATTATAGAAGGATGCAGCATATTATAAAGACAACGGAAAGAAGTTTAGGGATGGGAGGTAGTGATACTGATGAAGAAATTTAAGATATTTGTTAATTTTGATAAGGAAGAGAAATGGTTGAATGAAATGGCTAGGAATGGATGGCAGTTGAAGGGGAAATCAACAAGATACAGATTTTGCAAAGAAGAGCCAGAGGATACAGTCATTAAGGTTGATTATAGAGTTTTCAATAAGAGGGATGCTTATGAAGATTACTTAATGTTGTTTAAAGATAGTGGTTGGGAACATATTTGCGGAAATCGTTCTTGTGGATCCCAATATTTTAGGAGAATTGATGAAAGAAGTGATTCTGATATATTTTCTGATATTTCATCAAAAGCTGGTAGATATAAAAGGTTAGCTGATGTATGGATGTCATTAGCATTGTGCTATTTTACTATTTTTATATCATTATGCTTATCTAAAAGTATTGATATAAATGCACTTCTACATCCAAGGTTATTATATTATACACCAGGATTATGGGAGAGGTCAGGAGCAGCATTTTGGAAAGGATTTTTATTTGAGACACCTTTTGCACTATTAAGAGGTTTTATATGGTACTTAATTCCTGTTTTTTTTATAGCATTTATTATTTTTGCATTATTATCAGAGAAAGAGTATAGAAAAATGAAAAAAGTTAAGATATAATAATTTTTTATATAGTTAATTATTATTGAAAGTAAGGAGAAAGGTTGATTTATCAACCTTTTTTTCTTATAAGAAAGTTCTTGAGGTTATTATATCAAAATAAAGTGTGAAAAATGTTATAAGAGAGTGGAACTTTTTACCATGTCCTTTCGTCTAACTGAGTATGGAAAAATTATGTAGTTATTTAAAATGTTAAGGAGGATATTTATGAAAAAAGTATTGAAGAGAGTTATGGCAACAGTATTATGTATTTTAACGTTGTCACAGGGCATTTATGCTAATGAATTAGTTGCTGTGAAAGAGAAAGAAGCGGATAGCAGCATATTGAAAGTGGATGAGGTTACAGAAATAGTAAAGAAAGAATTAAAAATAGGTAAAGAGTTTGAGTTAGAAGATTCAAGATTATCTACTGATGATTATTATCTTAAAAAAGTATGGAACTTGGTATTTAAATCAGATGATAAGAATATTCAGGTTAGAGTTGATGCCGAAACAGGTAAAATCATTGAATTTGAACATTGGGGTAGAAACGATGGTGAAGTATTAAAATATACTAAGGAGCAAGTTAGAAAAACAGCTGAAAAGTATATTGATGATAATTATGCTGATATAAAGAAGGAACTAGTTGAGATAGAAGAAGATAAGTTCAATAGATATATTTCTTATTATGGAAGAGATAATTATGTATTTATTTATGCTAGAAAATTAAGTAATGAAATATTTAAAGAAAATTATATATCAATATCTGTATCAGGAATAACTGGTGAAATTACTGGATTCAAAATTGTTTGGGATGATAGTAAATATACTAAGAAAAATAGTGAAATCTCTGAAAAAGAAGCGAGACTTATTTTTGAAAAAGAAGATGGACTGAAATTAAAATATATAAAAGTAAACAAAGAAGAGGATAAAAATACTATTTTAACTCTAAAACCTGTTTATTATTATGAGATAATAAATTCTGGGCTTCTTGATTCAGTAACTAAAAAATTCTATGATGTGGAAGATATATACTCATATAATAGAGATGAAATAGTTTATAATGACGCTGCAACAAATGAAAAGGAGGCTGGTGGTTTAGATAGGGGTCAAGAAATGATACCTGAGAAAGGTGCAATCTCTAGAGAAAAAGCCCAAAAGACTATTGTAGAAAAAATATCAAAAATAACTGATACCAAGAATCTTAATATTAAACGCAGTAATTACCAAGGTTGGTATAATGGAATAGACGGTAAATTCTGGAATATGACTTTAGAGAATGATGAAGATAACATATATGTAAATGTAACATTAGATGCAGATTCTGGAAAAATATTAGAAATAAATTATAATAAATATTCTTATAGGAATAATGACTCAATCAATAGATTAAAATTAGAATTAGCTTCTGGAGAATTAACAAAAGAAGATTTTGAAACGAAAGCAAAACTAATGTTAGCTGCAGGTGAAATAACAAAAGAGCAATATGATAATAGATCAAAAGATATTGAAAAAAATGCTAAAATAGATACTGATGCTCTAAATAAAAAAGCACAAAATATTATGAGTAATATGTTCCCTAATATAGACAAGAAGGATTATTCTATTGATATAGAACCATCACAAGATGAAAATGTTAAGGCATATGTAAAAGGTACAAGAGTAATTAATGATATTGAATATAATAGAAATGGTTTTTCTATGGAATTTGATGTAGAAACTAATGAAGTAGTAAGATTTTCATTTGAATGGTTCTACAATATAGAAGTTGAAGAACCAAAAACTATTATTGCTAAAGAAAAAGTAAGTGAAATATTTTATGACCAAGTTGGTTTTGACAAAGAGTTAATACAATTAAAAGATAAAGATAAAGAAGAAAAAGAAAATGTTTTATTACCATTAACAGATTTAGCTCTTGTCTATAAATTGAAGCCATATAGATTCTCATATATTGATGTTGAAAATGGTAAATTATTAGATTATAGCGGAGAAGAATACAAAGATAATGATGAGGCGGAGTATTTTACAGATATAAAAGGGAATAAATATGAACAATCAATAAAACTTATGAACAAAATGGGATTCATAAGAGAAACTAACGATAAATTTTCACCTAATGCAACACTAACTAAAAAAGATGCAATCAAATGGATTGTTCTAACACTATCAAGACAATATGAGTATATACCAAGTGCTAAACGAAATTACTATGGTAATGATGAAATCAGTTTCAAAGATATAGATGAAGATGATGAATATTATAGATATGTTGTTGATGCTGTAAGAATGAATATTATTGAAGATGGTAAGTACTTCAATAAAAATCATAAAGTAACTTTAATGGAAATGACAAAATGGATTATCAATGGTATGGGACAGAAAGATTTAGCTGAGTATACAGATATTTTTGCTAAAGAGCAAGGTGTAGCAGATAATGATCAAGGTTATATTGGATTAGCTAAATATTACAAATTAATTGAGGACACTACTAATATCAAAAAAACTAAATCAAGAGCAGAGACGATTGATATTTTATATGATTTTATTGCTAATCTAGAAGAAAGTAGTAAATAAATAATTTTATGAGGGGAGTTAACTTAGGTTCATAATGACCTAAGAAAGTAATTATATTAAGAGGGAATAGACTTTGTTAGGTCTATTCCCTTATATTATTTTTACGATAACTTATGGGAGAATATCCTGTAAGTTTTTTCATTTGTTTACTAAAATAGTATTGGTCATTATAACCGATGACTTCTGATATTTCTTTAATGGTTAGGCTGCTATATATCAGAAGCTGTTTTGCTTTTTTTATACGATACATATTAAGATATGTAATAATGCTTTTACCTGTATTGAACTTGAATATTTTACTAATATAATCTTTACTTAGACCAATATAATTAGAGATTTCCTCAACACTCAATTTTTCATAATAATGGTGTTTTATATACTCAAGAATCAGGTTAGTGATATCTTTTTGAGTATTGATAGGTGGTTCCACATCTGGACATATTTGTTCTAGGATACATTTGAAAAGTTGCAGCAAATAGATTTTGCAATCAAATTGCCAGTAAAAATGTTTTGAATTATAAGAATCAATTATTGACATATACAAGTGCTTTATTTTTTCAGGATTCTTGACTACTAGATAATCAGGGAACTCCAAACCATTAGAAAATATGATATTAGGTCTGATTAAATAATCATCTGGCAGGCGATCACTAAATAACAAATGACTTTTTTCAGTAAGATATTTATTAATGTGTTGATCACCATCAAAATAGATGAAATCAAAATGAATCCAATATATTTCAGGAGTTTGTTTTTTATCAAACCATAATCTAGTAGGGGTATTAGGTTTAACCAATACAAGGGTGCCTTTTTTTATATGTTTGTAATTACCTTTAATTGTCATATAGGCTTCACCTTTATTACAGTAAAACATCTCATAATCGTAGATTTTACGCTCATGATCGGGCCAATTATCTTTTTGGTAACCAGCTTGTCTCACAAATGGATTTATGTCATTCAAATCAACAATTATAGTCTTATCCATACCTATCACCTTTCCTATTAGATATCTTATTATTATAGCATAATCAATCTAGATGGTTAAGAGAATTACAAGATTAGTCATAAATAATTAGAGTTACCTGTTGTTACCCTTTGAACAACAACGGAATAATACAAAAAATAATTGGATTATCTATTTTATAATTTCTACAAGACATTATAATGAGTATTAATAACTTATAAATTTAAGGAGTGGTTGTATGGCTAGATTGGAAATAAAAAACAAAGAGTTTCATTATAATGGGGAACCTATAAGAATTATATCAGGAGCAATTCATTATTTTAGAACAGTTCCTGAATATTGGGAAGATCGATTGAAGAAGTTAAAGGCTTGTGGATTCAATACAGTTGAGACATATGTGGCTTGGAATATTCATGAACCAAAAGAAGGAGAATTCAATTTTGAAGGTATAGCAAATATAACAAGATTCGTAAAAATAGCTGAAGAGTTAGGGCTAATGGTAATAATTCGTCCTGGACCTTATATCTGTGCAGAATGGGAATTAGGCGGGTTACCTAGTTGGCTATTAAAATATCCTGACATAAAATTAAGATGTTATAACAGAACATATCTTGATAAAGTGGATGCTTTTTATAATAAGCTTCTACCATTATTGAAACCATTATTATGTACTAATGGCGGTCCTATAATAGCTTTTCAGATAGAAAATGAATATGGAAGTTATGGTAACGATAAAAAATACTTGAATTATCTAAGAGAAAGTCTGATAAATAGAGGTATTGATGTAATGTTGTTCACTTCAGATGGACCTACGGATATAATGCTTCAAGGAGGAACATTGCCTGAAATTTATAAAACTGCAAATTTTGGCTCTCGTCCAGAAGAAGCTTTTGATAAGCTGGGAGAATATGAGAAAAAAGGTCCAATGATGTGTATGGAATTTTGGAATGGTTGGTTTGACCATTGGGGTAGTGAACATTATACAAGAGAGCCCCAAGATGTAGTTAAAGATTTTGATTCATTGCTAGAAATGAACGGTAATGTTAATTTCTATATGTTCCATGGTGGAACTAATTTTGGATTTTATAATGGTGCTAATTATGATAAGGGAAAATTATTGCCAACTACAACAAGTTATGATTATGATGCTTTATTAACAGAAGCAGGAGATATGACAGAAAAATATTATGCTGTTAAAAATACCATAGCTTTTTATTTCAATATCCATAATGATATAGAAGTTGAAAACACTAAGAAGATAGCTTATGGGAAAGTAAAGATGGAGGAGCAAGCTGAGTTATTTGAACAGTTGAATATATTATCTAATCCTGTTGAGAATGCTACTCCATTACCAATGGAAAAATTAGATCAAAGTTACGGTTTTACATTATATAGAACAAAAGTAACTGGTCCAAAAGGTAATGTGAAATTAACAATCAATAAATGTAATGATAGAGGAATTATTTATCTAGATGGTAAGTTTCAAGGTATCATTGATAGAACTGAGCAAGTTGATAAAAAGATAGATATTATCATTGATAAAGAGGAAATGGTGTTAGATATACTTGTAGAAAATCTTGGAAGAGTAAACTATGGTACTCTCCTAGGTGAATACAATGGTATAACAGATAATGTACTTCTTGATTACCAACAGCAATTTGGTTGGGTCATGTATCCAATAGAGCTTAATAATATTGATAATATACAGTATAGTACTATTAAAGAACAAAGAACTCCATGTTTTTATAAGGGTTCATTTAACATAGATGAGATAGCTGATACTTTTATATTAATGGATAACTGGAAAAAGGGTATTGTATACATTAATGGATTCAACTTAGGCAGATATTGGGAAAAAGTACCTCAGAGAACATTATATGTACCTGCACCAATATTAAGAATGGGTAGGAATGAAGTGGTAATATTTGAATTGCATGGACATGATAGTGATGATGTAACATTGATGGATAGACCTAAATTTGATTAATTTTAACTGATTTATAGTGTATTTTCTTAAGTATAAAGATTACTTTGTTTTGTATGGACAAAGTAATCTTTTTATCGGCTTGATTTAGTTATGTATATTGAGGATATTGATAATAGTTGGTATAATAAAGTTAGTATTATAAAATAAAAAGGTAATAAGTACTAAAATAATTGTTGAAAATAGGTATAATTTACTAAAAGAATTTATTATAACGTTGTTTGGTGATTGGATTTTATATAGTTTAAGTATTAAAAATATAAAATAATTAATAATTTCATAGAAAAAGTTTGAATTATATTTTAAGTACAAAAGGATATGTAGATTAAGACAGTACTTGACAAATCATGGTAACTAATGAGAAAATAGCTATACATAGTCTTTAATTGATAGGATAACGTAATATTTACTACAAGGGAGTGGCACTATGTACAAGATGGATAACTATAACGATGATTTGTATCAATACTTGTTTGATAAATATTATAGACTTGTTTATACAACTGCATATAGAATAGTAAAGAATAAGGAAGACTGTGAGGAAATAACTCAAGATGCTTTTAGCATTGGATTTAAGAATATGAACAAAATTAAGAATTTTGACCATTTTAGAAATTATATTTTAAAAGCTGCCTATAATATAGCAATTACAAAGGCTAAGAAAAATACTGCTCGTAACAATTTATTTCCTACAACCATCAATGAGGAAATAAGTAGTGATAAAGATATTATAGGAGAGGCTTTTGAAGATATTTACGTAGAACAAATTATGGACAAGTTACCTCATGTTGATAGAGAGGTAATGTTGTTAAGCATTCAGGGGTATAAAGTTAGGGAAATTGCTCAACTATTAAGCATATCTGTACCAAATGCAAAAGTTAAATTGCATAGGACAAGAAAATTACTAATGCAGAATATGAAGGGGGAGTTAATTTATGAGAAACAGCAACAACAGCAACAAAAACAAAGCGTATAGTGAATTAGATGAAAAATTAAAGATTCATCTAGAAAACAGTATGAATAATGTACATATTGATGAGGATGCAAAAAATAAAATATGGAATAATCTAAGTAAGGAAATACATGAAGAACAATTAAAAAAGAAATTTAGGGTTAGAAGAACTTATAAAGCTGTAGTTACAGCGTGTATAGTGATAGTAGCATTGGTCACAGTTGATTTATCTAGTAACGCAAGTTTATTCAAAAGGTTACTAACTAGTGTAAGTGGTAATACAATCCAATTCCATTCAAGGGACTCTAAACCTTATGAAGAAAATAGAGATTCAGAGCTGGATGCTAAGGTAGCGGAGATTAATGAAAAAAATGGTAGTGAATTTATTTCACCTGTATTACCTGACAATTATACTCTTCAAAATGTAAATGATAATATAAATTTGTTAGTAATAACTTTGGTAGATAATAATAACAATCAATTATTAATTAAACAGAAAGATGTAAGGTTGAGTGAAACAGGTACAATAGCCAATTATAATTCGCTTCAATTTAATAAAAAAACCGTTAATAAGAATGGTATTGAATATACTATGCTAAACGGTGATAATTTAAATATAGGTATATTTGTTAAGGGAGATATTGAGTTTGAAGTTATTGGAATAGATTATTCTATAGTTTTTGAAACTACATTATCTTTATAATATTCTAGAAAGGGATGAATTTAATTCACCCCTTTTTCATTTTATATTATTTAGCTGTAACTTCAGGTGAGGTAATTATTTTAGCATAAGTTTCACCATCAACTGTAGCATAATGATAAGTTTTTACTCTGTATTTAGCCCCAATTGTTTGAGATGAATAAGTAGGATACTTACTAATGCTACTAGTATTATATGAAGTATAAGAATAAGTTTTTATTGTTGACCAAGAACCATTTTTGTTTTCTTGTAAGTTAATTTGTAACTCTAATTCATCACATGTTTGATTAGAAAATGTATTGCTATCAATTACTAGATAACCATTTGAAGAACTTATACTATCTGTACAATAAGATAATGGGTCATCAGCTGTATCTAATGTAGCTCTAAGTAGTGTATTACCAATTCTTGATTCTTCCACTATCATATGATCTCCTTGTGCATTAACTCCTACTGATAATACTGATGTTAATAAAACTGTTAATAATAATAATTTAATCTTTCTCATTTGTAATCATTCCTTTTCTTATTTATTTTATATTTTTTTTATCATAAAAACCTCTACATTTATATAAGGGCAAAAAGTCTTAAAAGGTTACAAAAATATTTAAAAAAATTCTTTTTCTACGCAATTAGTAAATTGTATGCTGCAAATAAAAGTGTCGATTATTGTTGAATCTATGCCTGTCTTCAAGTAATAAGAAATGATTTAAAAAAGTTTAAGTTTAATAATTGATAATTTTTGTATTAATTTTCCTATATATACATATAGGGTATATTATAAATCAATTAATACTATAAATCAACAATAATTATATAATAATCTTAATATTGTAATAATATTATATTATTGTTATATTGAGAAAGATGTATAACATTTATAGAATTAATACAATCAAGAATTAATATATGTGTTAAAAGGAGTCTGAATCAGTAAACAGGTAATAGTACCTATTTCTAAAATATGTCAAGAAATTTTTTTATTCATTGAGTCTAATATTGATTTATTATCAAAATGATTAGGATTTTTCTTTCTTAATTCAAGTTCATCCAATATCATGGAATAAACATTTTCATTGATAAAATATTTTTTTGTAATAATATAATAAACAATAATTGCCAATATCAATGGAACAATAGCTATTCCTATACGTAAAATCAATAGCATATTATCAGTGGCAGTAGCAATTATAGCATTAGCTTCTTGACTTCTCATACTTTCTGAAATTCCCACTGATGACTCAAGATCTGAAATCTTTTGTGAAAGACCATAAATACCACTTGAGATTAAAACAATGGTTACTATAGATTGCTGAACAGCTCCAGAAATCTTTGCAGTTAAAGGTCTTAATGAAAATGATACTGATTCATTTCTCTCACCAGTCAAATATTCATCATATTCTATAGTATTTGAAAATTGAACTAAGATAACTAAATAGATTAATCCGTATCCACCAAAAATAAGTATTCCACCAATACAAAAAGTTATGATACTATGAGGAAGAATAGGAATGTAACCTGTCAAGAAAAATACTATATATCCAATGATACTTAATCTAAAAGCATGTTTTACAATTTGCATACGATTGAATTTTTTAGTCAGTATAGGGTAAAGAGCTGTAGAAATCAAAGAAACAAGAGCGTATACTGCAATAAAGATAGTCATGTTCTTTCCATCATATCCAAATTCAAAGTAGAACATATTTATTCCAAGAGCATTAATAATTGATTGCAATAAATAATGGAAGAATAAAGCAATAGTTATCCATAATAATTGATCATTGCTTTTAATCATCTTGAACATCTTAGAAAAGGATACTTTTGGTTTATCATTCAAGACTCTTTCAGGTTTTTCTTTTACCAATAATACACAAATGATTTGACATACAATGAATAGAAGACCAACAAAGATAGCAATATTTCTATAAGCTGTGACCATATTTCCAGTAGTTAGGATAGGAACTAATCCACCCACAAAAAAAGCACCAACGTTAGCAAAGAGTGCAACTAAAGTTGTAAGCTGATCTCTAGTTCTTGGCTGACTTGATAAGGAGGGTAACATTGACCAGTAGGCAATATCATTCATGGTAAATGTCATGCCCCATAGTAAATAAGCTATTCCGAAGAAACATACAAAACCCCAGCCCTCAGGTCTAATCATGAATAGAGACATTATAATGAATCCATTAATTATAGCTCCTATAAATATCCATGGTTTAAATTTTCCCCACTTCGTATGAGTATTTTCTATTATCATACCCATTAGTGGGTCATTAACACCGTCCCATATCCTGCATAGAACGATTATGACTGTCAGAGCACTAAATTGGGATACACTAAGCCCCATAGTAAACTGTATGTAGGTTAATAAAAATAATGAGACTAAATTAAAAGCCGCATCTCGTCCAATACCTGTTGAAGAAAACACCCATTTTGAAACACTATCAACATCACAAACATAATTTGTTCTACCTAGATTTTTCATAGTATTCCCCCAAGAAATTTATTTTTTAACCTATGATTAATTCACAAAAAGCAATAGTTGACTCCTTTCAGGATGATATATTGTGTGTTAATACAATGATTCTTACTTTTTGCTGATTAATCTACCTATACAAAAATTATAGCAGATAACAATATTTTGTCAAATTGTGCATATAACCTATTTTAGTTAAATAATTTACATAAATAACTATTATTAATTAAGATATTATGCAATATGTATCGTAATAATAAAATAAAAAAATATGTATTAATGTTACAAAGATTAGATAATAATTATTAATATTACTAGTTCTTTGTTTTGTTATTAATACATATTTATAAAAAGGTATAAATAATAGTTGTATTATTCTTCTTCTATCTCTAGTGATTTTATACCATATTCTAATTTATCACTTAAGCTTATTAATTTATCTCTGATACGTAATCCTTCATCGCCTTGTTGAACAACAGGTTGATAATTATTATATTTTGCATCACCAGATAATCTAAAAGGTACTATAGAAAGTTTTATATCTATTATTTCTTTATCATCTAAATCTATTTGTTGTCTTAATAATATTGTATCAACGTCTTTATGTTTTTCGTCGTATAATATTTCATTTCCACCAAAAACAAAATTTCCAAGGCTATAGGCTATATATTTGTCATTGTATAACTCGATTCCTTGTAAAATGTGTGGGTGATGACCTATAACCATATCAGCTCCGCAGTCAATTGCAAAATGCCCTAATTTTTTTTGATACTCGGTAGGCGTATTATTGTACTCTATTCCCCAATGGAAAGAACATACGATTACATCAGCACCATCCTGATTGGCTTTCAGTATATCTTTTTTTACCTTATCAAATATATCTTCTGGCTCATCTTTGACCATGTGTCCTATAAATGCTACTTTAATGCTGTCAATATTTTTAATATGGATATACTCATTTCCTGTTACTCCTATACCTGCATCATTCATATTCGTAACTGTATCAATATATCCTTCCTCTAAGTAATCATAACTATGGTTGTTTGCTATATTTACAACCTCAATACTAGAGGATGTTAAAAAATTAGTATATTCTTTTGGTCCTTTGAATCTCCATTTTTTATTAGCAAGTTTTGTTGCATCCGTTAATGTCCCTTCAAAATTTATTAGTGTTATATCATCTGATTTAATCCATTTAAAAGCATTTTTAAATGGATATTCATAATCGTTATTATTAGCAGCTAGGACATCTTCAAATGATTTTCCTTTTGTAACTTCTGGAAAACTACCTAGAGTACAATCTCCTATGGCTGTGATGGTTAATGTTTTTCTATGGTGATTTACTATATCTGTATCCAATTCATCATCAGCACTAGATTTATCATCATTTTCTACTTTATCAGTGGTTTCTGTGTCAGTACTTGTAGTATTGGTATTATCACCACTTGTTTCCCTATCAATTATGGGATTATCCTCTTCGGATTTTAGATTACTGCATCCTCCAATCATAAGTATAAAACAGCTGATAGCTAAAATAGTAACTATGAAATTTTTTATTGTTTTTATCATATGTGCTCCCACCTATTTATTTATTTTCGCAGTCTCAATGTTTAAAAATTATAGTATTTTAATAATATTATAAGCTTTTACCTTAATAAATTCAATCGGTCTTTATTTTATAATTTTAGTCTAAGCATATGTGAATTTATTACTACTATTAATAACTAATAAAGACGAGAGAAGTATTTTTGGAATATTATAAAAAGATTACTGAAATAATAAAAGAAAGGTATGTAAGATATTTTCATACATATCAATAAAATTTAATATTTTTCTTTTCAATTAACAAGGTAATTTGTTATAATTAGTCATAAGTAAATATATGTATTTTTAATTAGTGTTACTGATAATAAAAAAATGATACTAATATTTTAAGTGATTTTATATTGATTTATAAAATTTGTGGATAAAGTTGTAGAATTTTCTTTAGTATGTTGAAAAATAAAATAATATTGACATTGTACTGAATATATTCTATAATTTCATGGCGATATTCTATCTTAGGAGGATTATTGATGGCAAATATTAGAGATGTTGCAAAAAAAGCTGGAGTTGGTATAGCTACAGTATCAAGATGTATAAATGAAGATGGATATGTTAGTCTTGAGGTTAGAGAAAGAATTCAAAAAGCCATAGATGAATTGAATTACAAACCAAATGCATTAGCAAGAGCTATTTTTACTAAAAGTTCTATGATGTTAGGGCTAATAATTCCCAATATTGTAAATCCGTTTTACCCCGAACTAGCAACAGGTATAGAAAACCGAGCAAGAGAGAGAGGGTATAATATTGTATTAAGCAATACTGAATATAGTAAGAATAATGAACAGAATATTATAGAAATGATGCAGAGACATCGTGTTGATGGAATTATAGTTGCTAATCCCCAATGTTCAGAAGAATATATAAATAGTGATATCCCTGTAGTATCTATAGAAAAGAAGATTTCCAAAGATATTACATTTATCGCTTCAGATTATTTTAAAGGTGGAGAACTAGTAGCAGAGTATATTATAAAAAATAACTTAAAAAAGATTCTGCATATAAAAGTTCCGGATAATATTATAACATCTTCAAAAAGGTTTGGTGGTTTTGAATCTAAATTGAAGGAAAAAGGAATTAAATGTGATATTATCGAAGGTATCTATGGTGAGGATATTTCTAATATAAAAAATCGTCTTAGCAATTATGAGATTGTATTCGTTTGGAATGACGATTTAGCAATATCCCTGATGAGTGAGTGCTATAAGATTGGACTTAATGTGCCAGATGATATTCAAATAATTGGTTTTGATAATATATATTATAGTAGTAAAACAAGTCCACCTCTTACTACTGTTGGTCAGTCAATTCAAAAAATGGGTGAGACTTCAGTTGATTTAATTATAGAACAAATAGAAAATAAAAAAACAGTAGACAATGAGCATATTTTCAATGTAGAATTTATACAACGAAGTTCAACTAAACCACGTGAAAAGTAAAGTGAAACTGCAGGTTACCTTTATCAAATTGATATTTTCTCTCAGCAACGATGTTAGTATAGAATAATACATAGAATTATTCAGTAATAAAATAAGAAATTTATGGATTAAGGAACAATCATAAGATTGTTCTTTTTTAAACCCAAAATCCTTTATTCATAAAAATAATCAACTATTTTTATAGTAATGGCAAATGGTAAAAATATATAAAATAGGTAAGGAAATAAAAGGATATTTGTTATATTTATATTATTTTAATGTTAGTGACAAAAAAATGCTAAGGAAAATGTATAAAATTTGTTGTTGACATAGAGGAAAATATAAATTATAATACAGAGTATGGAACATGTTTCATAAGTGGTTGTTAAAAATATAGGCATAATATGGAGCATGTTAAATGGTGTATAATTTTTTTTAGGCTTAGTGGAACAAGTTCCACATTCTCCACATTCTCCTATAAGGATAGCTTATATAATTATTGTTATCTATCATGCCAAATTTAGGAGAATGCATTATTGTTTTTGGTAATACTAATCTTGAACAACTATTATATCGGCGGAAAATTGTTGGTAAAATGTTTATTATTAATAAAGTATATATTCCAAGGACTCATTTTATATAAAAATGTGAGGAGGTATTATGCATGAGTAATAATATATTAGAATTAAAAAAAATAACAAAAGTATATCCTAATGGCGTTGTTGCAAATAAAGATATAGAATTTGATTTAAAAGAAGGGGAAATACATGCGATTGTTGGAGAAAACGGAGCAGGTAAATCCACTTTAATGAAAATTTTATTTGGAATGGAACAACCTAGTGATGGTGAAATAATATTTAAAGGTAGTAAAACAACTATTGATAATCCTGAAAAGGCAATAGAAATGGGAATTGGAATGGTACATCAGCATTTTATGTTAGTACCCTCTTTTACTGTTATGCAAAATTTATTGCTTGGTATGGAGCCGAAAAAACGTATATTCATTGACAAAGTTAAAGCAAAAAAAATAACAGAAGAATTATCAAACAGATATGACTTGCATGTTGACCCAAATTCCAAAGTGAAAAATCTAACTGTAGGTATGAAACAAAAAGTAGAAATTCTAAAAGCACTAGTGCGTGGTGCTAAGATACTAATACTTGACGAACCCACAGCAGTTTTGACACCTCAGGAGACAGTTGAATTATTTGCACAACTGAAAAAATTAAGAACTGAAGGCCATACTATTATTTTCATTTCTCATAAACTAAAGGAAGTAAAAGAAATTAGTGATAGAATTACCATTGTGAGAAAAGGAAAGTCTGAAGGCATATTTAACACGTCAGATGTAACAGAAAAAGATATATCAAGATTAATGGTTGGTAGAGATGTTGTACTAAAGTATGATAAAAAAACTGCTAAATATGGAGAAACTGTACTTTCAGTAAAAAATCTTAATTATTCTCAACAAAATAAGAAAATTCTTAATAACATAAATTTTAGTCTAAGAAAAGGTGAAATTCTAGGAATTGCAGGTGTAGAAGGTAATGGGCAAAGCCAATTAATAAGGTTAATTACAGGTAATATGGCAATGCAGACAGAAAATTCAGGAGAAATTAAAATTAAAGGCGATATAATAAATGATTTGAGTATTCTTAATATAAGAAAAAAGGGATTGTCATATATTCCAGAGGACAGAATGACAACAGGGATAGCAGGTGAAGGTAACATAAAGGAAAATGTTATTGGAAATAGAGTTGTTTCAGGGGAATTTGAAAAGAAATTTTTACTAAATACTAAAAACATGGATGAACTTAGTGATAATTTAATAGAGAAGTTTTTAGTTAAATGTTCTAATCGGTTTACTAAAATTAAATCATTATCAGGTGGAAATATTCAAAAAGTAGTAGTGGCAAGAGAATGTTCTATTAAACCAGAAATTTTAATCGCAGAACAACCTTCAAGGGGTGTTGATGTTGGAGCGATAGAATTTATTCACCATCAGCTATTAGATATGAGAGATAATCAAACAGGAATATTATTAGTGTCTGCAGACTTAAATGAAGTTATAGAGTTAAGTGATAATATTTTAGTTATGTATGAAGGTGAAATAGTAGCATATTTTGATGATACAAAATCGATAACCGAAGAAGAATTAGGATTATGTATGCTGGGAATTAAAAAACATTCAGAAGATAGAATAAGGAGGGCAGTCAATGGTTAGTGAAAAAAGATTTGAAGTACTAAGAACTTTAATGGCTGTAATAATTGCTCTGGCATTAGCCTTTGTAATTGTAATTTTTGTAAGTGATGAACCTATTGAAACATTAAAGGTGTTTTTATTAGGGCCATTTAAATCAAAAAGATATATGGGAAATGTAATAGAACTTTTTATACCCTTAGCATTTGCTGGGCTTGCTACATCTGTCTTTTTTCAGGCTGAGTTATTTAATTTAGGTTCAGAAGGGATTTATTATATTAGTGGAATAGTAGCAACAATAGTAGCTTTGAAATTTATTGATGGAGGCTTTATGCAAGGATTTTTAGCTATTGCTGTAGCAGCTCTAGTTGGGATGGTATTAGGTGTTATTCCTGGAATATTAAAAGCTAAATGGGATGCTAACGTATTGGTTACTTCTTTGATGTTTAACAGTATATATTTTGGTATAGGTTTCTATATTTTAAATTACTATTTAAGAGATCCTATTCTAACTGAGGTAGCTTCTTATAGATTTGCTGAAACAACAGTTCTTGCCAATTTAGTACCTGGTACAAGAATACATATAGGGTTAATTATTGTTTTAATGATGGCTCTTTTGGTATATTTGTTTTTTTATAAAACAAAATGGGGATATTCATTAAGAATGACTGGTATAAACAGCGTATTTTCTAAGTATATTGGAATCAAAACATTCTGGATTATTATTATTGCACATCTTATTGCTGGATTTATTGCAGGAATGGGTGGCGCTGTAGAAGTTTTAGGTATGTATAACAGATTTAGATGGACTGCATTACCAGGGCTTGGTTTTGATGGTGCATTAGTGGCAATGCTAGGAAAAAACAAACCTTTTGGAACCCTGGGGGCGGCATTATTTCTAGCTTATATTAGAATTAGTGCGGATCTAATGGCAAGATTAACAAATGTACCGGCAGAAATGGTTGCTATTATCCAAGCGGTAATAATTTTACTTATTTCAGGGGAAAGATTTTTATTCTATTGGAGACAAAGAATGCTTTTAAAGGAGGCTAAGTAATATGGATACAATTCTGGATATGATTTTTTCTACGGATTTTGCTTTTTCTATGATAAGAGTTACAACACCTATATTATTAGCTACATTAGGAGCATTAATATCAGATAGAGCAGGAATTGTTAATATTGGGCTTGAAGGGATAATGATAATGGCTGCTCTTTCAGGAGTATTGTTTAGCACACTTTCTCAAAGCGCTCTTATAGGGTTTATGGGAGCTGTCTTGATTGGTATTTTGATTTCAGCAATAATGGCTTATTTTGTACTAAAGTTTAAGACACATATTATATTAGGTGGTATTGCTATAAATTTATTTGCAAGTGGTGGTTCAGTATTTATATTATATTTAGTAACAGGAGACAAAGGTACATCAGTATCATTGGCAAGTAAGGTAATGCCAAATATAAGTATACCTATTCTAAGAGATATACCTATTATTGGAGATATATTATCAGGACATAATGTAATTACTTATTTAGCTATACTTTCTGTAATAATCGTATATTTAATGCTAAATAAAACTTCATTAGGAATGAAAATAAGGGCAGTAGGAGAAAATTTTCATGCTGCAGAATCAGTTGGTATTAATGTAAATAAAATTCAATTCCTTGCATTATGTTTGAGCGGACTCTTTACAGGAATGGGAGGAGCTTTCTTATCAATGGGATATGTTTCATGGTTCTCACGAAATATGTCTGCTGGTAGAGGATGGATAGCATTAGCAGCTGAAGCAATGGGAAGAGGTACAACAATTGGGTCAACTTTAACTTCCCTTCTATTTGGTTTCGCAGATGCTTTTGCAAACTCACTACAGGTATTGAATATTCCGGCAGAATTGGTATCAACTATTCCATATGTGTTTACTGTTGTGGGACTTTGTATATATGCAATTATAGCTACTAAAAATAAGGGTAATAGAGGTGTCTAACATGAGAAGAATAATAATAGATTGTGACCCTGGACATGATGATGCAATTGCAATCTGTCTGGCGTTAGCTCATAAAAAACAATTAAAAATAGAGGCAGTTACTACTGTAGCTGGAAATCAAACAGTGGAAAAAATTACAAATAATGCACTTAAAATTCTAGATTTTCTAGGAGAAGATATTGATGTTGCAAGAGGTGTTTCTGAACCCCTTGTAAGAGAATTAGAGATAGCTATGGATAATGCACATGGGGATTCTGGAATGGATGGTCCAATATTGCCTAATTCTATGAAAAAAGTATTAAAAACTAATGCTATAGAGCATATGGCAAAAATTATTAGAAATTCTAATGAAAAAATAACACTTGTTGCAATTGGTCCACTTACGAATATTGCATTATTAATCAAAACTTTTCCTGATGTGAAAGATAAGATTGAAGAAATATCCTTGATGGGAGGAGGAATTTTTAATGGAAATGCTACATCAGCAGCAGAATTTAATATATATGTTGACCCTGAAGCAGCTAAAATAGTATACGAATCTGGAATACCAATTATAATGAGTGGGCTAGATGTTACTAATAAAGCTTATATATTAAAAGAAGAATATCAACAAATAAGGAATAACGGTAAAGTCTCAAACTTTGTAGCAGAGTTATTAGATTTTTATTCTAAATACGGAGAACTTCATGGATATACTGGTAATGCTATGCACGATGCTTGTGCAGTCGCATACTTGCTACAACCCGAATTATTTGCATATAAAGATTATCATGTAGATATTATAACAGGAGATGGAGCAAGAGGAAAAACTTTGGCTGATACTAGACCTAGACCTCTAAAAGAGCCAAATGCAAAAGTACTATTAGATATAAATAGAGAAAAATTTGTTAAGCTTTTATTTGAAGCATTCGAAAAATTGGATGAAATAGTATAAGAATATCAAGGCTGCTGATGGATAACAAAAAAGAATAAAAAACTTTAAAATTATAGGAGGAGAATCATGAGGAAAAAAAATATTATATTAACTGTTATTATGCTTTTAAGTATTATGTTAAGCGGGTGTGGTACTGACACTCAAGGTGATAAAAAGACAGAAGATCCGTTAAAAGCTATCTTACTTATTCCAGGTGAACTGGGAGATAAATCATTTTATGATTCAGCAAATAATGGAATGAAACTAATTGAAGAAAAGTTTGGAGCTAAAACAAAAGTTGTTGAAATGAGTACTGATTTTACAAAATGGGAACCAAATTTTTTAGATGCAATTGAAGGTGACTGGGATCTTATTATTTCTGGCGGATCAGCTACAGAGATGATGAATGAAATCGCAGTTCAGTATCCAGATGAAAGATTCATTAATTTTGATGCTTCTGTAGAGGGAGAAGTAGAAAATGTATATTCTATATTGTATGGTGCAAATGAATTATCATTTTTAGCAGGAGTTTGTGCAGCACTGGTAACAGAATCAGATATGGAACTTGCAAATGAAGAACCCATAATAGGTTTCATAGGTGGTATGGATATACCAGGAATTAATGACTTTTTAGTTGGATACATTGAAGGTGCTCAGTTTATTGATGAAGACATAAAAGTAATTGTTTCATACGCAGGTAGTTTTACTGACCCTGCTAAAGGAAAAGAATTATCATTAATTCAATATAAACAAGCAGCAGATATTAGTTTTAATGTTGCTGGAGGAACTGGATTGGGAGTTATTGATGCTGCAAAAGAAGGAAATAAATATGCTATTGGAGTAGATTCTGATCAAGCATTGTTATTTGCTGAAACAGATAAAGAAAAAGCTAGTCACATTGTTACATCAGCTATTAAGAGAATTGATAATTCTATTTTAAGAGCAGTAACAAAATATGTAGATGGAACTTTAGAATTTGGAACATATGAAACACTAGGTGTTACTGAAGGTGGAGTAGGGCTTGCAAAAAATGAATATTATAATGATTTGTTAAGCGATGAAATGAAAGCAACAATAGAAAATGTTGAATCCAAGTTGAATGAAGGTGAAATAACAGTAAAAAGTGCATTAGGTATGAGCACAGAAGAAATAAATGAGATGAGAAATTCGGTAAAACCTAAAAATGAAAATAATTAGTATATAAAAACAATGCCAGGATTTTTAACCAATCACTATTAAGGTTAAAAAAATACTGGCATGTTTTTATTATAAGATTCACTAAAAATTATAATATTATCAGGTTATATGGATAAAATATTTAGCAAGATAGGCAAGAAGCTGGAGGTGTAATTTAATGAATTTACAATTGTTTCCAAAAATAGATTTGCATTATCATTTAGATGGAAGTGTAAGTCCAGTTACATTAATAGAAATAGCACTACAGGAAAATATTCAACTTCCTACAATGAACGTAGATAAATTAAGAGAATATGTACAGGTTGAAGAAGAGTGTAGAAATCTTGCTGAATATTTAACTAAATTTGAAATATCAAAAAAATGTATGCAATCACCTAGGGCATTAAAACAAGTTGCTTATAAAGCAATTGAGGATGTATCAAAACAAAATGTTAGGTATATTGAAGTTAGATTTGCACCGTATCTACATACTGAACAAGGATTAAGAATTGATGAAGTAGTATCAAATGTCTTGAGTGGGTTAAAAGAAGGAGAAAATGACTTTGCTACTATGGCAAGAGCAATACTAATTTGTATGAGAAACGATTCAGTGGAAAAAAATATTGAAATAATAGAGGTTGCTGCTAAGTTTTTAGATAAAGGTGTAGTTGGCGTTGATTTGGCAGGAGATGAAGCAAATTTTCCACCTGATTTAAATAAAGATGCCTTTAATTTAGCAAAAAAATATAATATACCTATCACAATCCATGCAGGTGAAGCAGCAGGTTCAGAAAATATCTATGATGCAGTAGTTAATTTGGGAGCAAAAAGAATAGGTCATGGTATAAGACTTAAGGAAGATCCTCATTTAGTAGAACTTATTAAAGAAAAAAAAATCACGTTAGAATTATGTCCTACGAGTAATGTGCAAACAAAAGCTGTAGATTCATGGGAAAGTCATCCTATTAAGTATTATTTTGATAAAGGTATTTTGGTAACAGTAAATACAGATAATACGACTGTCTCCAATACTAATATTACAAATGAATATAGAATATTAGTTGAACGTTATGGTTTTATTTTAGATGAATTAAAGGAAATAACATTTAATTCTCTTAATGCTGCTTTTATAAATAATAATGACAAACAAAAATTAAAAAAAATATTAGAAAAAGAATATAAAATAATTGGTTTATAATAAAAGAAGTATTAGGGTGGAGTTTTCATCTTAATGTAACATAATTACAAAAGACTGAAAACTAAAGGATATATTTTTGAATATTATAAAAAGGTTAATGAAATAATAAAAGTAGGTATGTAAGAGATTATCATCCATATCTATCACTAAAAAAATAATGAAGGAGACATTAAAATGGAACATAAACAAGACGACAGAAGAGATAATGTAGATAGAATTCAATACAATATTGATAAAACAATACAAAATATTCATTTGGCTGATGAAATGATTGAAGAGACAGATGATGAAAAAATGAAAAAAACATTAGAAGAAAAAAATAGAAGAAGAGAAGAATCATTAAACAGTATGAGAAATGAAATAGAGGATGAAGCAAAAGATAAGAAAGATGGATATAGATAAAATTGTTAGATGACCCCCTCAAGGGGTCTTTTTTTCTTATAGGAAAGTTGCTTGGATTTTACAGAATAAAAATTTGTTCTTGCTATTATTATTATTAATGTTATAATAAAAAAGAAAAAACAACAATAAAAAAGGGTGGGAATAGGTGGTTTTATGTTAGCAATTGATAGAAGAAAAACAATATTAGAGATAATTAATAAGGAAGAAAGTGTAAAAGTATTAGACCTCAGCAAACAATTTAATGTTACACTTGAGACAATAAGAAGAGACCTTGAAAAACTAGAAAACGAAGGCTACATAACAAGAAGTTATGGTGGAGCTGTACTTAATAAAAGCACTAATGAAGACATATCCATTAACATAAGAGAAGCAACTAATAAAGAAGACAAAAATCTAATAGGAAAAGCAGTGGCTGATTTAATTCAAGATGGAGATACCATTATGATGGATTCCAGTACAACTGCTTTATATGTTGCAAAATACCTAAAAGGTAAAAAGATTACTATAATAACTAATGCATTGAAAATACCTATGGTTTTAGCAGGTGATTCTAACATTAATGTTATATCAACGGGTGGAACACTAAAAAGCACTTCCTTATCATTTGTGGGACACTGGGCAGAATCAGCGATTGAAAAATACTATGTAAATAAGACAATAATCAGCTGTAAAGCAATTAACATTGAACATGGAATTATGGAACCCCATCAATTGGAAACAGAAGTAAAGAAAAAGATGATAAAAACTTCTGAACAGGTGATATTAGCTGTTGACAGCAGTAAATTTGATAAAAAATCATTTATCAAAGCTTATAATCTTGATAAGATTGATATTATTGTTACTGACAAAGAATTATCCAATAAATGGGTTGAAACTTTACATGATAATAAAGTTGATATAATAAAAGTGGGTGAAGGGATAGATTAATAATCACTTATCTACTTCAGATATAACAAAACAAATAGAAACCAACAAGAAAACAGTGCAAATATATAAATTTTGTACTGTTTTTTTGTTGCAAAGATACTTGACTAATGTTGGTTATTCTGTTATTATTATATTAAACAAAGATAATAAAAGAAAAACAAACAAGAACAAAGAACTTTTAAATATATTATTAGGAGGAATAATAATGATAGGTGAATACGAAATAAAGAAACAAATATGTGAAATTGGTAAGAGAATCTATGATAGAGGTATGGTTGCAGCTAATGACGGTAATATTAGTGTAAAAATATCTGATAATGAATTTTTATGTACACCAACAGGTACAAGTAAAGGATTTATGACACCAGACATGATTTGTAAAGTTGATATTGATGGTAATGTTCTTCAAGCTAACAAAGGATTAAAACCATCTTCAGAGATTAAAATGCATCTTAGAGTATACAAACAAAGACCAGATGTAAAATCTGTTGTTCATGCGCATCCAATGTACGCTACTGGTTTTGCCATTGCTGGTATTCCATTAACACAACCAATCATGCCAGAAGCAGTTATTTCATTAGGTTGTGTACCAATTGCTGAATATGGAACACCTTCAACTGATGAAATCCCAGATGCGGTAGAAAAATTCTTACAAAACTATGATGCAGTATTATTAGCTAATCATGGGGCACTAAGTTATGGAGACAGTTTAATAACTGCTTATTACAAAATGGAATCATTAGAGTTCTATGCACAATTATTATATATATCTAAGCAACTTGGCGGACCACAAGAATTATCAGATACTCAAGTTCAAACATTATATGATCTAAGAAGTAAATTTAATCTATCAGGAAAACATCCTGCTAATCTTTGTAAGACAGGTGGAAGCAGCTGTAGTCCAGTTAAAGAAGAAAAAGCACAAGTAAGTGATAATGATGTAAGTGCAATCGTTGCTGAAGTAACTAAGAGAGTTATAGAGCAATTAAAATAATATTTCTCTTGAGGAGAGATTAAGTATGAAGCGTTCAAAAAGATTTGAAATACTTGACAAAAGACCTATTAATCAAGATGGATATATCAATGAATGGCCAGAAAAAGGGTTTATTGCTATGAATAGTCCTCTTGATCCAAAACCATCTGTAGAGGTTAGAAGTAATACTATAACCAAGATGGATGGAAAATCAAGAGAAGAATTCGATTTCATTGATCAGTTTATTGCAGACTACGCAATTGATATAGAGCTGACAGAACAAATGATGGCAATGGATTCCTTGGATATAGCTAGGAAATTAGTTGATATACATATAAAAAGAGAAGAAATAATAAAAATCATCTCAGGGTTAACTCCTGCCAAGATATGTGAAGTCGTTGGACATCTTAATGTAGTAGAGATGATGATGGCAATGCAGAAGATGAGAGCAAGAAAGTTACCTGCAAACCAAGCACATATAACCAATCTCAAAGATAATCCTGTACAGATAGCGGCTGATGCGGCAGAAGGAGCACTTAGAGGATTCGCAGAAGAAGAAACAACAGTAGCAGTAGCCAGATATGCACCTTTTAATGCAATAGCATTGTTGATTGGTGCCCAAGTAGGCAGGAAAGGTGTACTAACCCAATGTGCTGTTGAAGAAGCTATTGAACTTGACCTTGGAATAAGAGGGTTAACTACTTATGCTGAAACCATATCGGTATACGGAACAGAATCCGTATTTATTGATGGTGATGATACTCCTTATTCAAAAGCGTTTTTAGCATCCGCTTATGCATCAAGAGGATTGAAAATGAGATTTACCTCTGGTACTGGTTCAGAAGTGTTGATGGGTAATGCAGAAAGTAAATCAATGCTATATCTTGAAACAAGATGTATTCTAGTTACAAAAGGTGCTGGTGTTCAGGGATTACAAAACGGTTCTGTTAGTTGTATTGGTATTCCAGCGTCTGTACCATCAGGAATTAGGGCTGTACTTGCTGAGAACTTGATTGCTGCAATGCTTGATTTGGAAGTAGCATCTTCTAACGATCAAAGTTTTACTCATTCTGACCAAAGAAGAACAGCAAGAACAATGATGCAATTCCTACCTGGAACTGATTTTATATTTTCTGGTTATAGTGGAACACCTAATTACGATAATATGTTTGCTGGTTCCAATTTCGATGCAGAAGATTTTGATGATTATAATGTACTTCAGCGAGATCTGAAAATTGATGGTGGACTTAGACCAGTAAAAGAAGAAGATGTTATTGATACAAGAAGAAAAGCTGCAAAAGCTTTACAAGGTGTATTTAGAGAGCTAAAACTTCCTGATATCAGCGATGAAGAAGTGGAAGCGGCGGCTTATGCTCATGGTAGTAAAGATATGCCTGAGAGAGACATATTAGCTGATCTTGCAGCTATTGATGATATGATGAACAAAGGTATAACAGGACTTGATATTGTAAAAGCACTACATAACGCTTCATATATAGATGTAGCTGACAGTTTGTTGAATATGTTGAAACAGAGGATAACAGGTGATTACTTACATACCTCTGCAATATTGGATGATGAATTTAATGTTATAAGTGCTGTCAATATGGAAAATGATTATATGGGTCCTGGTACTGGATATAGAGTATCAGGTAAAAGATGGCAGGAAATAAAGGATATTCCACATATTATTAATCTTGATGATCTATAAAGGTGGTGAAATAGTGGAATTAACTAATGAGCTTATTGAACAGATTACCAGATTAGTTGTAAAAGAGCTTAACAAGAAAGCTACTATAATCAATAAAGAGAATGTAGATAACAAGCAATATGATTCTATTTTTAGGGATATAAAGAAATCTGAACGTGGAATGAATAGAAAAGAAGTGGTAATAGGTATTGGACCCGCTTTTGGAAGTGTAATCAAAAAGACCATCAATGAATTGGAACATGTAAGAGTCATTAAGGAAATCATGGCTGGGATTGAAGAAGAAGGAATGTTGCCTAGAGTAATCAGAGTCAATAAAACTTCGGATGTAGCTTTCATAGGTAAAGAGGCGGCTAACATGTCTGGTTCAGGAGTATCAATAGGAATTCAGTCAAAAGGAACAGCCATAATACACCAAAGAGACCTATATCCCCTTACTAATTTAGAATTGTTCCCACAAGCACCACTTTTAACTTTGGATATATATAGGCAGATAGGAAAAAATGCTGCAAGATATGCAAAAGGAGTACAGGTCAAACCTATTGAAAGTAAAAATGATTTTACTGTGCGTGCAAAGTATCAGGTAAAAGCGGCATTAATGCATACTAGAGAAACTGAATTTGTAGTAACTGCTAAAAACTCTGTGGATATTGGGTTGATCTAAAAGTTTTGTGATGGGGAAAGGAATGAAAGTCATGGTAAAATACCCCTTGCCTAAGGATAAAGTAAGAAGTTATACAGGTAAAAAATTGGATAGTATCAATATGGAGAGTGTTCTAGATGGGATTGTTACGCCAGAGGATATAAAGATATCTAAAGAAACCTTGAAGATGCAAGGTGAAATAGCTTATAGTTCCGGGAAAAAACAACTTCAGCAGAACTTTAATAGAGCCAGTGAGCTGACTAAGGTTGAGGATGAGTTGATACTTGAGATATATGATAAGTTAAGACCTAACAGGGCTACAAAAGATGAATTGTTAGACTATGCAAATACTCTGGAAAATAAATATTCGGCTGTAATGTGTGCTGATTTTATTAGGGATGCGGTTAAGGTTTATGAGCGTAGAGGGATATTGAAAAAACAGTGATGGTTTGGATTTGTGGATAGGAGTCAGGGTAAAGTGTTACAATCACTTGCCTTACTCTGAGAAGCGATCGGTCTGCGTGATTGTAACACTTTACCCTTCTGTATTGCAAGAAATAGTTGTATGAGAAATATATTAATATTTATGAATAGGTGATTTTGATGAAGTATATTGCGGGGGTTGATATTGGTAATTCAACAACTGAGGTATGTATTGGTTTGATAAATGATAAAGGGATGCTTAAGTTTTTAGCTAGTGCTAATGTAGAGACTACTGGTACTAAGGGTACTCCTAGTAATGTGGAGGGGATTAAGAATGCCTTGGTCATAGCTATGGATAGGGTGCATAAAAAGATGGATGACCTGTCTGTTATAAGAATTAATGAAGCGGCTCCAGTTATCGGCGATACTGCTATGGAAACAATTACAGAAACAATTATCACAGAGTCAACTATGATAGGTCATAATCCTGATACACCAGCAGGTGCAGGGATAGGGACAGGGTATATTTATCCTGTGGAAGAGATTGATAAGCTGCCACGTAATAGGTCATATATATGTTTGGTATCAAATGATATGGGGTATGAGCAGGCGGCGGAGAAGATCAATAGATTGATGGAAGTTTATGAAATAAGTGCAGTTGTAGTTCAGGAAGATGAAGCGGTACTTATTTATAATAGATTGAATAAGAAGATTCCCATAGTGGATGAAGTTAAGTACATTGATAAAATTGAGATAGGTATGAAAGCCGCTGTTGAGGTGGCACCTGAGGGACATACCATTACTAGGTTATCCAATCCTTATGGTATAGCTTCAATATTTCAGTTGAATGCAGAAGAAACTAGACATATTGTCCCTATTGCCAAGAGTTTTGTTGGAAGCAGGTCAGCTATATTCATTAGAACACCGAAAGGGTCTGTAAAGGAGCAATCAATAAAAGCTGGTGAGCTGACTATACATGGTGAGGAATCGGAAGAAAAAGTCAAAGTGGATTTAGGTGCTGATGAGATAATGAAGTCTTGCAATAAGGCGGCACCAATTGTTGATATAGATGGAGAATCAGGTACTAATATAGGAATTATGATAGATGGAATCAAGAAGAATATGCATGAGTTAACAGGTCAAGAAGGTACTGTTAAGATACAGGATATTCTAGCGGTGGATACGTTGATTCCAGTAGATGTCAAAGGGGCTTTGGCTGGAGAAGTTTCTATGGAAAATGCTGTAGGGATTGCGGCTATGGTTAAGACAGAACATCTGCCTATGGAAAAGATAGCTCGTAGATTACAAGATGAAACAGGTGTATACGTTAAGATAGCTGGTGTTGAAGCTGTTATGGCATCA
Organism: Vallitalea maricola; assembly: GCF_036985595.1. Taxonomy (NCBI): domain Bacteria; kingdom Bacillati; phylum Bacillota; class Clostridia; order Lachnospirales; family Vallitaleaceae; genus Vallitalea; species Vallitalea maricola. Next base: position 53,039 of record NZ_BTPU01000023.1, read on the forward strand.
TTAGGTGCATGGACTACTCCTGGTACTGAATTGCCTTTAGCTATTCTTGATCTTGGTGGAGGTTCAACAGATGCAGCTATATTAGATGAAAATGGACTAGTAAAATCTGTGCATCTTGCAGGAGCAGGACAATTGATTACTCTATTGATTAATACTGAATTAGGACTTAATGATTTGGCTTTATGTGAACATATTAAAAGGAATCCTCTTGCAAAAGTAGAGAGTTTATTTCATATAAGGATGGAAAACAAGGAAATCAAGTTTTTTGATAAACCATTGTCTCCAAAGCTGTTTGGTAAAGTAGTGGTAATGGATGAAGAAAAGATGATTCCTATCAATAGTAATATAACTATGGAAAAGATTGTGGATATAAGAAAATCAATAAAGAAAAAAGTATTTGTGCAGAATGCAATACGTGCATTAACTCAGATAGCGCCTAATAATCAGATTAGAAATATACCTAATATAGTATTGGTTGGAGGAAGTGCATTGGATTTTGAGATACCTGATTTGATTCTTAATGAATTATCTAAATATAAGATTGTTTCCGGTAGAGGAAATATCAGAAATTGCGAAGGACCAAGAAATGCAGTAGCTACAGGGTTGTTGATGTCTTATAAGGGTCAGGGTAAAGTGGTGATTTGATGGAGCATAGAAGACCAGAGATACATGTGTGTTATTCTAGACAAAATAAAGAGTATGTAAAAGATATATTGGCTGGTATAGAAGAAGAGGGATTGTTTAGTTATTCCTATGAAACGAAGGACTGTGATTCTATAACAAGTGCTTATGAGGCTTCGGAAAGTTCGTTGTTAGGTGTTGGGATAAGTGTTGTACAGAGTCATATAGTTTTGCATGTTAGTAATCTTAAGGTGGATGAGCCGCTTCTGAAGATTAATATAGCTGATAGGTCTAGATTTAGAGTATTTGGTAACAATGCTGCTAGATATGTAAAAGGAATGCCTTTTAAATTATAGATTTTGATACTTTTTATTTTGTGATGAAAGGAAAATCGATATGAAAAACAGTAATCATGTGTTTACAAAAAGTGGAGATGGTGGATATACAAGATTATATGATGGTACATCTGTGGATAAAGATAATATTTTCATAGATACCAATGGTAATTTTGATGAACTAACGTCCTATATTGGTCTTGTAAAAGCTGGTTTAGATGATGTAACGATAATAGAGCAGTTAGAAAAAATACAGAATAGACTTATTGCTTTGATGGGTATTATAGCTGGACTTGAAGATAGAGAAACTGGATTAGCAGAAGAGTTGAATTCCTTGGAAAAATGGATTGTTGAATATGAGGGTAAATATCCTAAGCAAAAGAAATTCATTCTACCAGGAAAAACTAGATTATCGGCTCAGATTGATGTTGCAAGGACAATTTGCAGACGTGCTGAGAGAGGTTTAGTGAAGTCTTATAGAGAGAGACAGTTGGATAAAGATTATCTGAAATATGTTAACAGGTTGTCAGATTATCTATATGTATTAGCAAGATATCAGGAGTTTAATCAGGTGATTATGGAAAAAGTTAAGGATGTACTAGGTAGCATTTCAAGTAAAGTAAGAGTTTCAGAAAAAGGTATTAATCTAGAACAGGCTAAAGAGCTTATAGAGAGAGTTAAGGACAGGGCTAAAGAGATAGATTTGAATGTTGTAATAGCTGTAGTCAATAAAGAAGGTAATCCTATTGCAGTCAATGTGATGGATGATGCGTATATAGCAAGTTATGATATTGCTCTTAATAAAGCTTTTACTTCTGTAAGTTTGAAGATGAGCACACATGAACTTAGTAAGTTAGCACAGCCTAATGGTCCTTTATATGGTATTCAAGATACTAATAATGGCAGGATTGTTATATTTGGTGGAGGAACTTTGTTGTTACATGATGGTGAGATCATTGGTGGTCTTGGTGTTAGTGGAGGAAGTGCTGAGGAAGATACCATGCTAGCTGATTATGGAGCTTCAGTAATATAAGTTGGATTGGAAATATTTGAACTTATTGAAAGTTTTATAGATAGCTAAGTTCAATATATATAGAGCAAGATGTATAGAAATATAAGACATTATAAGATACTTAAAATAAGGAAGGAGTGTGGATTAAGTGGTAAACAACGTTGATATTGAGTCTATTGTCAAGAGTGTTATTGCTAATATGAGTAACACGGGTACCACACAGGAAAGCAGCAATTCTTCATATGGTATTTTTGAGAATATGGAAGATGCTATCAATGCTAGTATCAAGACTCAAAGAAAAGTTAGACAATTACCTCTTGAATTTAGAGAAAAGATTATAGCGAACATAAGAAAAAAGACCATGGAGAATGCTGAGACAATGGCAGAGATGGGTGTAAAAGAAACTGGAATGGGTCGTGTTGGCGACAAAATATTAAAGCACAAATTAGTTGCTGAAAAAACACCTGGAACTGAGGATATTAAAACTGTTGCTTGGTCAGGAGATAGAGGACTTACTTTGGTTGAACAAGGACCATTTGGTGTTATAGGAGCAATTACTCCATCTACTAATTCAAGTGAAACTGTTATATGTAATACCATAGGAATGCTTTCAGGTGGTAATACAGTAGTATTCAATCCACATCCAGGAGCCATAGGAGTTTCTAATTATGCGGTGGAATTAGTTAATAAAGCATCTGTGGAAGTTGGGGGACCTAATTATATAGCATGTTCCGTTAAGAAACCAACTCTTCAAAGTGCAGATATTATGTTTAAGCATAAAAGTATTGGACTTCTAGTTGCAACAGGAGGACCTGGAGTAGTGACAGCAGTTTTATCATCTGGTAAGAGAGCTATTGGAGCTGGAGCAGGTAATCCACCAGTAGTTGTTGATGAAACAGCTGATATCAAAAAAGCGGCTTATGACATATTTAACGGAGCAACTTTTGATAATAACTTACCATGTATAGCAGAAAAAGAAGTCGTAGTAGTGGAAGAGGTTGCAGATGAGTTGATTTATTACATGGAAGAAGCTGGAAGCTATAAGATTGAAGGCGATGAAATTGATAGATTGACTAATACAGTATTAATTGATAAAAACGGTAAGACTGTTCTTAATAGACAATATGTAGGAAAAGATGCTAGATATATACTTGATGCTATTGGAATTACAGTAGATGAAAATATCAAGTGTATCATATTTGAAGCAGATGAAAATCACCCATTGGTAATAGAAGAGCTTATGATGCCAATTCTTGGAATTGTAAGAGTAAGTGATGTAGATAAGGCTATTGATTTAGCAGTTGAGCTTGAACATGGTAATAGACATTCGGCTCATATGCATTCTAAGAATGTTGATAACCTAACTAAATATGGAAAATTGATTGATACAGCAATTTTCGTAAAGAATGCACCTTCATATGCAGCATTAGGATTCGGTGGAGAAGGATATTGTACATTTACAATAGCAAGTAGAACAGGTGAAGGACTTACTTCAGCAAGTTCATTTACCAAGAAAAGAAGATGCGTCATGGCAGAGAGTTTATGTATTAGATAAAAAATATTAAGAGAGGAGTTATTAGAAGATGGAAATAAATAATATTGATATTGAATCCATTGTTAAACAGGTAATAAGTGAAGTGGCTGGTAATGATAAAGGAACAAAAGTAGAAACTACTGCAACTAAATCAGTTATACCAAAAACAGCCAAAGTAGCTATGTTAACAAGTAAGAAAAACATTGAAGTGAAAGAATTTGAAATACCTAATATCAGTGATGATGAAATGCTTATTAGAGTAGAAGGTTGTGGTATCTGTGGTACTGATGTACATGAATACAAGAATGATCCATTCTCATTGATACCAGTTGTTTTAGGACATGAGGGAACTGGCGAAATAGTTAAGATTGGTAAAAATATTAGCAGAGATACTGTAGGTAATCCTATAGGAATTGGGGATAAAATTGTGACATGTACAATTCCTTGTGGAGAATGTGATAATTGCCTTACAATGCCTGATAGAGACAACCTATGTGAGAATTCAGGTATCTACGGACTTATTCCTGATGATGATAAGAAATTCAATGGATGGTTCGGTGAATATTTGATTATAAGAAATGGTTCTACATATTTTAAAGTAAATGATATGGATTTGAAGACAAGAATGCTTATTGAACCAGCAGCAGTTGCAGTTCATGCAGTAGAAAGAGCTAAGACAACAGGATTACTTTCATTTAATAGTAAAGTGCTTATTCAAGGTTGTGGACCTATCGGTTTGATGGTAATGGCTGTCATCCGTACTATGGGTGTTGAAAACATAATAGCAGTTGATGGAGATACTAAACGTCTTGATATGGCAAAAAGATTAGGTGCAAAACACACAGTTAATTTCAGACATTATAAAGATAGTGAACAATTGAAACTCAGAATAAAAGAGATTACTGGAATGGGTGCAGATTTTGCTTTCCAATGTACTGGTGTACCACAAGCGGCAGCTAACATATGGAGTTTTGTTAAACGTGGTGGAGGTTTATGTGAAGTTGGATTCTTCGTAGACAATGGTAATTGTTCAATCAACCCTCACTTTGATATATGTAACAAAGAAATCACTGCAGTAGGTTCATGGGTATATAAAGTATCAGATTATCCAATTACTCTAGATTTCTTGAGAAGAGCAAAAGGAATTGATTTACCGATTACAGATCTTATTACACATGAATATCCACTTGATAAACTTAATGAAGCAATGGATACCAATATGAAACAAGCTGGAATCAAGATAGCTTATGTCAATAAGTAAGATGACTCTTAGTAATATGAAAGGAATGTTTCTATGAATCAAGCAGTAGGACTTATAGAAGTTTTTGGATTAGTTGCAGGTTTTGTAGCAGCTGACGCAGCATGCAAAGCTGGTAATGTTACTATACAGTCATTTGATAAGAATAAACCTCTAAATGCTGATAAACTACCTGTTCCATTGTTGGTATGTTTGAAAATCCGTGGTGGAATTGATGATGTAAAAGCGGCATTGGAAGCTGCTGAAGAAGCAGCCAATAATCTTACTGGTGTATATTCAAAACATATGATAGCTAGACCAACTGAGGAAACAGAAAAAATGTTAGGACTTAATTGTCTAAAAGGTTAGATTGATTTAATAAGTAAACAAGAATATTAATCATAGAAAATAATAAATCAAAAACAAGGAGGAAATTATTATGCAAGAAGCATTAGGTATGGTAGAAACAAGAGGATTGGTAGCAGCTATTGAAGCGGCTGACGCAATGGTAAAGGCAGCAGATGTTGTTTTAATAGGAACTGAGAAGATTGGTTCAGGACTTGTAAGTGTTATGGTAAGAGGAGATGTAGGAGCAGTTAAGGCAGCTACAGAAGTTGGTTCATCTGCAGCATCAAGATTAGGTGAATTAGTGGCAGTTCATGTAATACCAAGACCACATACAGACATTGAAAAAATACTACCAAGTATTAATTAATTTTGATTGATAACCCAGTCAAATATATCGGACTTGAGGGACCCACAAATTGGTTATGGTGTCAAAAGTATAATTTTAATTATATAGGGTAAGATTGCTTTTGACACTATGACATAAATTCAAGTTTGATATATAGAAAGGAAGAAAAATAGTGAAGGCTTTAGGCTTAGTTGAAATATCAGGATTAGTGCCTGCAATAAATGCATTAGATGGTATGTTGAAAACTGCTGATGTAGAATTTGTGACATGGGAAAAGAAATTAGGTGGAAGGCTTGTAACTATTATTGTGACAGGAACAGTCTCATCTGTCTCAGAAGCTGTTGACTATGTGGCAAATATGAAAGATATCAAGTTGGCAGCTCATGCAGTTATTCCCAGTCCTCATGAAGAATTGGATAAATTGATTAAAATGAGTACTGAGAAATATAAATACTTGAATGGTGGTGAATAAGCCAGAAGTTATGGAAAATGAAGAAAAAGTTGTAGATAAAACAGTAGTCATGGAAGAGGAAAAGTTAGTAGACAAACCTGAAGAAAAGAAAGACAAGAAACCAGAAGAAAAGAAAACAAAGAATACTCGTAAGACAAGAAATACTAAGAAAAAATCAGCTACAAAAGAAACTATTACTGAAGAAATAAAATCTGAGAATATTATTAAAACCAATAAGGAGGAAATTAGAATGGAAGCTTTAGGAATGATAGAAACAAGAGGTTTAGTAGCAGCAATCGAGGCAGCAGATGCAATGGTGAAAGCAGCTAATGTTACATTAATAGGAACTGAAAAAATCGGTTCAGGACTTGTAAGTGTTATGGTAAGAGGAGATGTAGGAGCAGTTAAAGCTGCAACTGAAACAGGTTCACAGGCAGCATCAAGATTAGGAGAATTAGTAGCAGTTCATGTAATACCAAGACCACATGGTGATGTAAGTAAAATTTTACCAAGCATAAAATAGTCTTAGGTATAAATTTTAATATCTGACAGAACTTGAATGATAGACTTGAGTTATACGTAAAACTTTCATAGGTTTTAAGAAAGTGAAAGGAATTGATGTAGCGTGGATCAATCAGCATTAGTTGATTTAATATCAAAAAAAGTGTTAGAACAAATTAACCAGACAAAGGGTGGTATTCCAGTAGGTGTGTCCGCTAGACATGTACATCTAAGCAGAGAAGATGTTGATAGACTATTTGGAAAAGGTTATGAGCTGACACCTATTAAAGAGTTGATGGGTGGTCAATATGCAGCAAAAGAAACAGTAACGATTGTCGGAACGAAACTTAGACCTATTGAGAATGTTAGAGTACTTGGACCTATTCGTCCAAAGACTCAGGTTGAAGTATCTAAAACTGATGCTGTGAGACTTGGACTCAATCCTCCTGTAAAACCTTCTGGTGAACTTGATAATGCGGCACCAATTACCATAGTTGGACCTAAGGGTGCCATATCATTAGATAATGCCTGTATTATAGCTATGAGACATATACATATGTCACCTAAGGATGCTGTAGATTATTGTGTAAAAGATAAACAAATTGTAAAAGTGAGAGTATCTAGTGACAGAGGTGGTATGTTGACTAACGTATTAGTTCGTGTTCATGATACATACACATTGCAGATGCATATTGATACTGACGAGGCAAATGCACTTAGTATCAAGTGTAATGATAGCGTTGAAATTGTATAAATAATATAATTTTCTAAGGAAATGACAGTGTACAATGTTATTTCCTTAGAAAAAAATGAGTCAGGGGTATAGTGTTATAATCACTTGCCTTACTCTGAGAAGCGATCGGTAGTTAGAGTATGATAAATAGTCATAAGTAGGTGAATATAAAATGATAGTTGGTAAGGTAATAGGTACATTGGTTTCAACTAGAAAATTGAATAATCTGGTTGGAAGCAAATTTTTGATTATTGAGAGTGCATCTAATATGGGGACAGACAAGAGAATAGTTGCGGTAGATCAAGTTGGTGCAGGTATCGGTGATTATGTTCTAGTGGCATTGGGAAGTGCTGCAAGGATAGGGGCAACAAGAGAGGCATCTATTGATGCGGCAGTCGTTGGAATAATTGATGATGAAAACGATATAATAGATAAACTATGATTGGATCAAGGAAAATATGTTGAATTTATTGAAATGAATTAGATGTTTAAGTTCAATATATATAGATATTATTGAAGTACTGAGGTGGTAATAATGGATTATGCTCTAGGTATGGTTGAATTTAAGAATATTGCCATGGGTATAACTGTAACGGATTTGATGGTAAAAGCTGCAAATGTTAGTATTGTAAAGTCGTTGATAACATGTCCCGGAAAGTATATGGTCATTATACGCGGTAAATTAAGTGCAGTGAATGCGGCTATTGATAAGAGTAAAGAGTATGAAGAACTTATGTCAGATTATTTTATATTAGGTAATCCCCATGAGAGTATTTTTAATGCATTTGATGGTAAATACGAAATAAATAAAGATGAAGCAATGGGTATTATAGAAACTTCTAATGTGCCATGCCTTATTGAAGCTACCGATATGATAGCTAAGACAGCAAGGTGTTACATATTGAAGATAAAGATGGCAAGAGAACTTGGCGGAAAAGCATTAGTATTATTTGCAGGTGAAGTAGCTGCTGTTGAAGCATCTTCAAAAGCTGCAATAAGATATGTAACTGAAAAAGACAAATTGATTAGTCATTCAATAATAGCAAGTCCTGATCCTATGATATGGGATGCTATCATTAAATAATATATAGGTATGTAGTCACTGGATTAGTTCAGTGGCTTTTTTTATTTGGTAGACTCACAAATCGGTTTATGTTAATAATATATAAATTCTTGCTCATTGAAGACATTCTAAAATTCTAGTGTTTTATATAAAATATGGGTAACAAATATTTTATGAAAGCAGGGATGTATATGTTAAAATGCAAGGCGGATTATGAAGCTGATATAGCTAAAAGCAGAGATGATAGGATGAAATGGTGGAGAGATGCAAGATTCGGTATGTTTATCCATTATGGGCTTTATTCACAATTAGGAAGAAATGAATGGGCTATGGCATTAGAAAATTATGATATAAAAGAGTATGAAAAGTTAGCTGAGACTTTTAAACCAAAAGAAGGTACTATTCGTAAGTGGGCTGAACTTGCTAAAAAAGCAGGAATGAAATACATGGTATTGACAACAAGACATCATGAAGGTTTCAGTTTATGGGATTCTAAAGTAAATCCTTATAACTCAGTAAATTATGGACCAAAGAGAGATTTGGTAAAAGAATTCGTAGATGCTTGTAGAGAGTTTGACCTTAAAATAGGTTTTTATTCTTCACTTATGGATTGGCATCACGAAGATAGCTGGAAATGTGCTTTTGATAGAGAAGCACGTATTCGTTTTACAAACTATATAAAAGAGCTTAATAGAGAGCTAATGACCAACTATGGTAAGATAGATATTCTATGGTATGATGTACCACGTCCTATGGAATCGCCAGAAGGCTGGAATTCTCTTGAACTTAACCAAATGGTACGTGAATTACAACCACATATCATCATAAATGACAGAAGCTTATTACCTGAAGACTTTGGTACACCAGAAGAACATCTAACACCGGGTGAAAAAGATTGGGAAGCTTGTATGACTTTTAATGGCATAAGCTGGGGATATATAGATTCTGAACAAGCAAAACCTTATAGCTATACACCTCAACAAATCATAAGAATGATTCAAAAAGTAACTGCTTTTGGAGGCAATCTTTTACTAAATGTAGGACCAAAACCAGATGGAACTATTCCAGAAGAGGTAATTGAACCATTAACCAAGGTTGGTATTTGGCTCCAAGAGAACGGTAAAGCTGTATATGGGCAAAAAGATAAAATAGGTAATACGAATGTTTGTGGAATATGTAGCGTGACCAGTGAAGATAATATCTTATATGTATGGGATATAATATGGCCTTCCAATAATAGTCTAGTGATTGCTGGTATATGCAATGCCCAGTTAAAAGAAGTAAGATTATTGAAAGATGATACACCAGTTGATTTCATACAAAACGGTCATAGAATCATTCTTAAGAACTTACCTGACACTAATCCAAACCAATCAGTTGGAATACCTGTTTTCAAATTAGACTTTGATAAAAAGCCTAAGTGCAATCGAGCTAGCTACTATCCTCAATTAAATATGGGCCAGACTTTCCTATAAAGTATAAAATAATAGCAAGGGCTGTATCTCATAATGTAATTATGGGAAAGCCCTTATTTAGTATTTTAAAAGTATAAATTAGTGTTCAAATAATTAGCACTACTGATAATGTAATCTCCTATACATCAGAATTAAGCAAATCAGTATTATTGAAATGCTGACGATACTCCGATGGTGAATAACCTACATATTGTTTGAATGCCTTAGAAAAATGATAAACATTAGCATACCCAACCCTCTCACCAATCTCTGATATACTCAAATAAGAAGATAAAAGCAAGAACTCAGCTTGTTTCATCCTAAGTCTTAGAATATATTTCATAGGAGATATACCCAAAGAAGCCTTGAAAAACCTTATAAAATGACCAGGATGAAAATTAAGTTTTTCAGCCAGTATTTGATTGCTAAGAGGCTTTGATATATTTTTTTCAATATAATGAAGTATAAAAGAAATTTTTTCATTAAAACATAAAGTAGGGACATCACAGTCACTATCCTTGTTACCTTCTCTAATATATAATGCAATCAATTCAATTAATAATGACTTTATCATAAGTAAAGCAGGTAAATCCTCATGGTCGTAATAACCCAAAAGTTTCTTATATAATTTAATAACATGATGATAATCTTCAACAGCAACTACATAAGGTAATTGAATATAATCAAACAAATTACTATCACCAATTTTTGCATCAAAATGACACCAGTATTTTAAATATGTATTATCATTTATTGTACCAAACGAAACCTTTTTACCCGCCGGTAATAATATTAAATCTCCACTTGTTGGAAAGTACTTCTTACCATCTATCTCAACAAATCCTTCACCATCACATATATAATAAAAACGATTAAATTCCTGTTTGGAAATCACCTCTCCCCAAGTTGGTGACACCTTAGTATAACTCATTATACGCAAATTGACTTTTACATCAGCAAGTAAAGACTCGTTCATTATAACTCCACCTTATATTTGATTAACGTTTATTCCATTCTCTTTTAATTATAACATAGAAAATATACTATTTTGCAAAAACCACGTCAGAACAAAACATTTTTTCTGACTGACTTGTAATTAAGTTGCATTATAATAAAGTTTTCCCACCAAAAAATTAATTTAATTAGGAATATTTAAATTAATAATTATATAAACTATTTGATGTTGTAATAACATATAATATGATTTAAAATGCAGTTACCAAAACTTATTGATTTAGGGGGATGCTATATGTTTAAAAATTTAAATGATGTAAAAAATTATTGTAGAGAAAATGATATTAAAGTCATCGACTTTAAAGTTATTGATTTAGCCGGAAAATGGCATCATCTAACCATTCCAGCAACAAGATTTACTGAAAAGACTCTTGAAGATGGTATTGGTTTTGATGGTTCAAGCTATGGTTTTCTAACAGTTGAAAAATCAGATATGGTATTTATTCCAGATTTAAGCAGTGCATTTGTAGATCCTTTTAATGAAGTACCTGCATTAACCATGATTGGTAATATCTATTCTATAGGAGATAAGATAGAAAGGTTTGAAGGAGATCCAAGATATGTTGCCGAAAAAACAGAAAAATATATGATAGAAACAGGCATTGCAGACAAAACTTTATATGGACCTGAATTTGAATTTTATATTCTAGACCATATATCATATAAAACCACTCCTAACCATATGGAAGTTTATCTAGATTCTGAACAAGCAGATTGGAATATGGGGAATAAAGACACTAAGAATCTAGGATTTAAAGTTGGTCATCATAATGGTTACCACGTGGATATTCCTAATGACGTTAGTTACAATCTTAGAAATAAGATGGTATTAACTCTAGAAGAATTAGGCGTACCAGTGAAATATCATCATACAGAAGTAGGAGGACCTGGTCAATTAGAAATAGAATTGAGTTTTAGTGGTTTGCTGGAAATGGCTGACCGAACTATGTTAACTAAATATGTTTTGAAAAACGAAGCAATCAGAAATGGTAAAACAGTAACTTTTATGCCTAAGCCAATATTTGGTGAAGCAGGAAATGGCATGCACGTACATTTTCAATTATTCAAAGACTCCAAACCTATCTTCTATGATGAAAATGGATATTCTGGTTTAAGTGATACAGCACTATATGCAATAGGTGGAATACTAAAACATTCACCAGCACTAATGGCATTCACCAATCCAAGTACTAACTCATACAAACGACTTGTACCTGGATATGAGGCACCTGTTAGTATTTGTTTTGCTACAGCTAATAGAAGTTCTGTTATTAGAATTCCAGGTTATGCTAAAAAACCTGATGCTAAGCGTTTTGAATTCAGACCATCTGATGCAACATGTAATCCATACATAGCTTATTCAGCTCTAATGATGGCAATGCTAGATGGAATAATAAATAAGATTGATCCTACTGAAGAAGGTTATGGTCCATACGATATTAACATTTTTAACCTTCCTGAAGAAGAAAAAGCTAAGATAAAAGGATTACCAAAATCTCTTGAGGAAGCAGCAGATGAACTAGAAAAAGACTACGAATTCTTATTAAAGGGCGGAGTATTCACAGAAGGTATAATCAGAGACCAGTTAAAACGTATTAGATGTGACGCATCAAAAGTAAATATTATGCCTAATCCAATCGAATTTGAAATGTATTTTGATTTATAGGTATGAAAAAGATTAGTGATAAATAATTTATTGCTAATCTTTTATTTAAGTATATTATGATTTTAATAAAAAGATAAACATATTAAAAAACGGTAAGCTGTATGGGCTGCTTACCGATTATTCTTAATTTCTATCTTTTGTAAGGATTAGGAATCCAACTCCAATAATAGCGATTGGCCATACTAAGTCAAAACTAAACCAATTAAATATCTTTTCTAATATTGATACACCACCAATAATAACTAATATGATTCCAAGAATTGTTCTACCATTACTATTGGAGAAATTATTTCTTTTTTCCGGAGTGTTATTTTCATAAGTATTACTATCATAATAAGCATTATTATCATGAGTGTTGCTATCATAAGTGTTATGAGCATATTCTATAGGTTCAACTGGAATGACAATTGAACAGATTATGTATATCAATACACCAGAACCCCATGTAAAAAGTGTTATAAGAAATAGAATTCTAACAATAGTTGGGTCTATATTAAAATATTTTGCAATACCTGAGCAAACACCACAAATCATTTGGTTATCTCTTGAGCGATAAATTCTTTTATCCATAGTCATACATCCCTTCTCATATTTTTAGTATTTGAAGTAATAAATAATATTATTAATATGAAACAGATAAGTTGTACATATTAATATATATAATTTATATTATATTGTGTTTTATTATATTACATTTTATAATATAACACAATAAGATTAATATAAGATTAAGTTTGGATTAATAATAATGAATATGAATTGTTTTTTACATGATATAAAAGTTTTAGTGATAACGGAGGAATAACATGGATATTGATTTGTATGTTGTAGCTATTACACCAGGTATTGCACTAGCATTAGGAATATATTTGACGGATAGATATGATAAAGAACCATTGCATCTACTGATTAAAATATTTATTTTTGGTGGTATAAGCATTTTACCTGCTATACTTATAGAAAGGATATTAGCATATTTTAACATATTTATTGGATTATTAGGAATTGCATATGTAGCTTTTATAGTTGCTGGTTTTACCGAAGAATTTGTTAAAAGAGTAGTAGTCAAGAGTTTTGCGTATAATCATAGAGCTTTCAATGAAAAACTTGATGGTATTGTTTATGCAGTTTTTGCATCGCTGGGATTTGCTACTGTAGAAAATGTACTTTATGTAGTTTTTAGATATTCTAATGTATCTACAATCGGTTTGCAGAGAGCCATTTTTTCAGTCCCTGCCCATATGTTGTTTGCCATAACTATGGGATATTATTTATCATTGGCTAAGTTTGGTGAGAGTGAAAGACAAAGAAAATATTATCTAAGATTATCTTTGTGGATTCCAGTATTATTACATGGATTATATGACTATATCTTAATGTCAAAAAGCAGTAATCTATTTATAATATTTATTCCATTTGTTATATTTTTATGGAGTTATAATCTTAGGAAATTGAATAGATACTATAAAGAATCTAAAGCGATGTATATGAATGATAATGATGATTTTGATTAGGGGCTGTTGAGACAGCCCCTTATATCTAATTTTTAGACTATTTAATTTTGAAACTGTATTTGGTATAAGCCTTATATGTATCTTCTGGGCTTAAGATATTCGAGTCAAAACAATCTTGATTAATAGCATCTGGATAATATTGTGTTTCCAAACATAAAGCTATATGTTTTTTTGTAACCATATTAGAAGCTAATTTCATACCTGCCTCCATTTGATTACAAGCATAAAAAACTACAGCTTTCTGGTCTGTGACAACTTCCATATAACGTCCGCTTTTTTCATCATACATAGCTGCTGAGATATTGCCATCATCATTAAGCATGAAAGGATGGTCATAGCCGCCGGCATTTTTCAATTGTATTTCATCATTCTTAATATCGCTGCCAACTAATTTCATTTCTCGGAAGTCGAAAGCAGTTCCATTAACATCAGCCACACCAATAGGGATGATTTCAGTATCAACAAGACCATATTTGTCTGCATTAATATGTAAATATTGTTCTAATACATCTCTTTTTCCATTACCGGATAAGTTGAAATAAGAATGATTAGTCATATTAACGATTGTTTTTTTATCTGTTTTACCACTATAATAGATTTCTAATTCGTTATCATTATTAAAGGTATAAGTAACATTTACATCAAGATTACCAGGGAAGCCCTCTTCTCCATCTTTACTTATATAATTAAGATATAGAGATACACTATCTTTTTTTACAATCCCTGTCACGTTCCATATAACTTTATCAAATCCTTTTAAACCACCATGTAGAGTGTTTCCATTATTATTTGCAGCTAAGTTGTAAGTAGTATCATCTATCTCAAATGAAGCATTTGAGATTCTTCCGGCTACTCGTCCTACAAGGCTGCCAAAAAAAGGTGACTTTTCTTCATATTCTTTAAATGTATCAAAACCAAGGACTACATTTTCAAAATTACCATCTTTATCAGGCACCATTATATTATTAATGATTCCACCATAATTAAGAATACTTATACTACAATTATTATCATTGTATAATGTGTATTTGGTTACTTCTTCTCCGGATTTTGTAAAACCAAAATTAGTAGATTTAATTTCCATAGTTATTCACTCCTTTAGTATAGATTATACAATAAGTTATTTAGTCTTTCAATTTTAAATCACATCTAAATTTACCGCAAAAATAGTCTAGGTGGTATATGTGAAGTATTATTATTTGTATTGCAAATTTGGTACATATATAATATTATTATATAGACATGAATTTTTATAAATATAGCATTTTCAAATAAAATAATAGAGGAGATTACAATGGATAATAATGTATTAGCTAAAGTGGAAGGTATAGAAATTACAAAAGAGCACTTAATGAATATTATGCGTTCTTTACCACAACAACAAATGATGGAAGTAAGTACAGTAGAGGGAAGAAAAAGATTACTTGATGAACTTGTTGCTGCTGAGCTTTTTTATTTAGAAGCTTCTGCTAACAAATTAGACGAAGAAGAAGAATTTAAAAAAATCTTAGAAGAAGCAACTCATAGTCTTTTACAAAGATTTGCTATCCAAAAATTACTAGAAAAAGTGACAGTAAGCGAAGAGGACATGAAAGCTTATTATGACAGTAATAGAAAGTCTTTTGTTTCTTCAGAAGAAGTAAGAGCTAAACACATTCTTGTAAAAGAAGAAGAAGAGGCTAATAGAATAAGAAAAGAAATAGAAGAAGGAAAAGCTTTTGATGAAGCAGCTAAAGAATATTCAACTTGTCCATCAAAAGATAAAGGTGGAGATTTAGGATTCTTTGGTAAAGGAAGAATGGTTCCAGAATTTGATAAAGCAGCATTTGAATTAAAAGTTGGAGAATTAAGTGATGTAGTAAAAACTCAATTCGGATATCATTTAATTATTGTTGAAGAGAAAAAAGAAGCTGCAATCAAGACTTATGAACAAGTTAAAGAACAAATCAAACAAACTCTATTAAGAAATGAACAAACTAAGGTATACACAGATAAGTTCAATGCATTAAAAGAGCAGTATAATGTTGAAATCAATGAAGATGGATTAAAATAATTAGAAGTTAAAAGGGGTTGTCTTAATATATTTATGGAAGATAGACAGCCCTCTTTTTAAGGATGTGAACATATGGAATTTTATAAATATGTTGAAAATCTAACAGAGGACAACAAAAAAGTTTTTAACATAATTTTACGTTTTGGACCTCTTACTAAAAAAAAGATTATAAAATATACCAATATGAAACTTACTACTCTTAACAGATCTATGACTACATTAATGAATTCTAAATTTATTGTTCAGATAGGTGAGCAGGAATCAACGGGAGGAAGAAAGCCAACATTATTTGATGTCAACCCATTTGAATATTATTTTGTTGGAATTGATATTTCAAGAACTTACTCAAAAGTTATCATAACAAATCTTAAGAGAGAAATTCTATTTGATGAACAATTTCAGATGAAACAGGATATGACACCTGATAGAACTGTTAGAAGTATAAAAGAGGTGTTTAATAAAGGATTAAATAGATTGGGAATCATAAAAGAAAAAATAGTTGGTGGAGGTCTCGGCACTATAGGCCCATTAGACTCTAAACTAGGCATTATATTCAAACCAAATAACTTTTATGCAAAGGGTTGGAATAATGTACCTATCAAGGACATGCTGGAAGAAGCTCTGGATATGGAGATAATTATTGATAATGGTGCTAATACTGCTGTATATGCTGAGTTTTTATCTGGTTCATTAATTGAATATTCCAATATTGTCTATGTAAACTGTGGTATAGGTATAAGGATGGGAGTTATTGCAAATGGTAGAATAATTCCTACTATCAATAATGCAAATGATGCTTTTGGACATATGGTAGTCAACTATGATGGAGAACCTTGTTATTGTGGTAAAACAGGATGTGTAGAATGTTATGCATCAATTTTATCTATTGTTAAAAAATATGTCAGCCTTGTGAAATTGGGAAGAGCTACAACTATCAATAAAAACACAAACAGCATAACTTTCAATGATATAATCAAAGCAGCTGAATCAGGTGAGTATCTAGCTAATGAAGTGTTTGAATTTGCAGCTAAAATACTGGGAATTGGTTTAGCTAATTATGTTACTATTGTTAATCCTAGTAAAGTTATCCTAAGTGGACCTATCATAAATTTATCTGATATATTTTATAATTTTTTACTTAAGTATATAGAAAAACATATTTCAGGAAATCAAAGCAATATTGTATTTGTCAAGGGTGGCGATTATAAAGACAATGCAATAGCGCTAGGAGCTGCCCAATTATTTATAAAGAACAAGTTAATATGAATTCAAATATAAATAAAAACGAGCTTTATAATTTAAGCTCGTTATATACACCTTATAGGAAAGTTCTACTTTTAACCATATGAAATAGAACCGTTGATATTTAGTTTATATCGTAATTTGCTATGCTTTTTATTTTCTTAAGATCCCTATTTCTCTTTATAAACTTAATTAATCCTACTATTCCTATTATAGTTCCGAATGGTACCAATATCATTCCAATAATTTCTATTACGAGATTATCAGTAAATTTAATAAAGGAAGCACCAGCTACAATTAGACTAAGAGCAGTTCTTATGTATGCTAATAGTGTTCTTTGATTTGCTAAGAAGGTTCTGTCAGTGGCTAGTAAATCTCTCAATATCAAGGATTCTTTTTTAAAAGAATAAACTTCATCTTCTTGAGCTCTATATTGCATTATAATATTCACCCCTTTACATTATATTCTATATGAAAATAACTTTAGTCCAAAATGGATTAAAGTATTGATATCAAGTATAGTGGAATAGAATTGTTCCATATTGATTATATCTTTTATATTATATTATAAATATATTATAACACTTTTGACCAAAATAGCAAGAAGTTTTATATGATTATTTACTGCGTACTATATCATTAATGTAATAAATATATAGAATAAATCTATAATACATAAGAAATATAAAATTATTTGTAAAAAAATAGCAGAAAAAGACACATAAAAGACAAATTAAATACATACTAATTACACTTATCTTATATATAATTCTAATTGACGACATAATAATAGACATAATGTTGGACATAATGTGACATTAAAATCGACATAATATTATACAGAAGCGCAAAGGCGTACAAAAATATAATAGAGAATCCCCTCTCATTATAACCCAGAGGAAAGAGAATCATTTTATGATTCTCTTTCTTGTTTTATAAGAAATTTAAATATTGCATCTATTAATTAATGCAGGTAAACTCAAACAAATCAATTATTGACCTGGCTTTACATTTATGGAATAATATTTACTATGAATAATTAAGGAAGGTGATACACTTGAAGTTAATGTTTATATCAGATATACATGGATCTTCTTATTATGCTGCAAAAGCAATAGAAAAATTTAAAGAAGAAGGTGCTGATTATATAATTTTGCTTGGCGATATTTTATATCATGGACCAAGAAATTCACTACCAAAAGAATATGAACCCAAAAAAGTTTTACAGCTACTTAATGAATTAAAAGATAAGATTATTTGTGTAAGAGGAAATTGTGATGCAGAAGTAGATCAAATGGTTCTGGAATTTCCTATTATGAGTGATTACAATATCATATTTCATAATGACAAAAGAATATTTGCTACTCATGGACATTTGTTTAATGAATCCAACATGCCACCTATAGAAGATGGAGATATAATAATTCATGGACATACTCATATACCTGTTGCTAAGAAATTAGATAATAGATATATACTTAATCCAGGCTCTATCTCTTTACCTAAGGAAGATAATCCAAATAGCTATGGGATTATTGAAGAAAAAGAATTTCTCATAAAAGATTTTGATGGAAATATAATTAAATCAATTATATTAGAATAATCTATGACAAAGTTATTAAAAGACCAATATCCTATTATAATGTTTTGCAACTAACATAAATAGTTTAATTGCTAGATTATAAGAGATACTGGTCTAATTATTTTGGTTAGAATTACTTGGAATTAATAATTATCATATTTATTACTATCATCAATAAGGGTATCGCTGTTATCAGTTTTTGATATGTTTTTTAATGCCATAACAACAATGATAGTTGAAATTCCGTAATATATGATTAATTTAAATCCAAGTGCTACTGCCAAGCCAAAGCAATTAATCAAGAGCATTATAAGTGCCGGTAAAGTCAAAGCATAAATACCGATTTTATATACTTCATTATAGCTTAGGTTTGTTTTTAATACTGAATTTGCAATAAGTCCAATGATACTTACCATTAAGCTTTCAAATAATTTTAGTAAAACAGTTCCAGCAATTATCAAAAAGACAATAAATCCAATTGCAAGTCCTCTAAAACTATTTAATATCTCTAATACTGAATTTTTATCAATATTAAAATCTCTCAAATCTTTGAATTCTAATGGCATAGGAGGGCTTCCTGCTTGGTTGATGATAATTCGTTCAGGAGTAACTAAATATCCCATAGAATAACCTACTAAATCATTTAAAGTATACTTATCTGTCATATCAACGATAAATATAAAATCATGATCTTTAGTCAATACTAAAGGTTCATTCATATCAATATTAAGGATACCATTACGAACAGTTATCTCAGGCATATCATCTGATTGTAATAATTCTATAGTATTGTCAATAGAAGTATTAGTCTTAACAGAAACAACTATGCTTAACGTAATTCCAATGAATAATGCTAAGAGTATAAGATAACCAAAAGATTTACCTAATCTTTCATGTCTTATACTATTGTAAACATGAAAATCAGTAAAACTTTTTATGAATTTCACAAAGATATTAGGGCTTTTTATACTTTCCATATTATATCCCCCTTCATCATAAATTTTTAATACATATTTTGGGAATGGAATTAATTACCTAATTCTCTTGTATGTTAACATAAATTTTTTTTAAGTTCAAGATTCTATGGGCATTAGCTGTAATATTTTTTCGGAAAATTGAGTAAGTTAAAGATATGTAACAAAGATTTAATGTGTAAGATTATTGTAGAATAGATTTATTTAAAGTATAATGTAGGAGTAAATACTAATGAAGATAACTTCTAATATACACTAATTGATAAAGGAGCAAAACGATGTCATATATTGAATTAACAACACCTTGTATTTTTGGGGTCGAGTCTATTTTAAAAAAGGAAATTATAAAATTAGGTTATGAAATTAAAAGAGTAGAAGATGGAAGAATAACCTATATAGCAGATGAACTGGGTGTTTGTAGATCGAATATTTGGCTAAGGACAGCAGAGAGAGTAATGATTAATGTAGGAGAATTCACTGCTACTAGTTTTGAAGAATTATTTGATAAAACAAAAGATTTACCTTGGGAAAGATGGATACCACAAGATGGCAAGTTTTGGGTTAAAAAGGCTTCTTCCATTAAATCCAAGCTTTTTAGTCCATCAGATATTCAATCAATAATTAAAAAAGCAATAGTTGAAAGATTGAAAAAAACATACCATGTCAATTGGTTTAATGAAGATGGTGAGCACTATCCTATTAGAGTTTTCATAAAAAAAGATAGAGTATCTATATGTTTAGATACAAGTGGTGAAGCTTTACACAAAAGAGGATATAGAACATTTACTAGCAAAGCACCTATTAGTGAGACTTTGGCAGCGGGCATAATTCAATTATCACCCTGGAACAAAGATAGAATCTTGGTTGACCCGTTTTGTGGCAGCGGAACTATTCCTATCGAAGCTGCAATGATAGCTATGAATATGGCTCCAGGACTTAATAGAGAATTTACAGCTGAAAAGTGGAAAAACATTATTCCTGTCAAATCATGGTTTAAGGCAGTAGATGAGGCAAATGATGTTATAGATACAACATGTGAATTAAACATTGCTGGTTATGACATAGATTATAAAGTTTTAAAACTTGCAAGAGAAAATGTGAGAAATGCTGGTGTTGAAGATAAAATTCACTTTCAAGAAAGGGATATGAGAAAAACCAGCAATAATAAGAAATATGGATTTATTATCACTAATCCACCTTATGGGGAGAGACTTGGAGATAAGGAAACCGTAATAGAATTGTACAAAGATATGAAAATTACTTTTGATAAAAATCTTGAGGATTGGTCTTATTTTATTATCACTGCATTTGATGAATTTGAGAGATATTTTGGAAAGAATGCTGATAAGAAAAGGAAGTTGTACACTGGAATGATGAAGGCTAATTTATATCAATACTTTGGAAGTAAACCTCCTAAAAGAGTGAATCCTATTAATTAAAATACATTATAGAAAAGAGGTTATATATTGAAGATGAAAAAAAACATAAAAATGCTTTTAATATATGTATTTACAGTTGTCTTTATTGTGCCTACTTCTATTTGTGCTATCGATACACCACAGGTTTCGGTTATTTTAGATAATGAATATATAGTATATGACGAATATTATGGAATACCATATATTGATGATAATAACAGAACAATGGTACCCCTAAGGCTTACATTAGAGTCGTTTGGAGCTGAGGTAGAGTGGGTAGGAGAGTTGAATTTAGTAGTTATAACACATGAGGATATAGTAGTTAATGTTCCAATAGGTGAAAAGTTTATATATAAAAACGAAGAAAAAATTGAAAATGATACATATGCTGTAAATAAAAACAGCAGGATTTATCTACCAATAAGAATTGTTATGGAAGCTTTTGGATGTGAAGTATTATGGGATGGTGATAATAGAGTAGTTATCATCAATTCTGATCATGGTCCTTATAAAGATAAAGCTAATGCTAGGTTTGATCTAAGAGAGGAAGGAAATGTTACTTCTGTCAAGGATCAAAAAGAGCTTGGTACATGTTGGGCATTTGCAGCGCTTGGTTCCATTGAATCTAGTTTATTAAAACAAACCGGGGAAATATATGATTTTTCAGAAGACAATGTCAGCCTGAAACATGGTTATAACTTGACTCAAGATCAAGGTGGAGATTTTATGCTTGCATTAGCATATTTCGCTAGATGGTCTGGTCCTATAATGGAAAGTGATGATGTCTATGGAGACGGAATTTCATCACAAGATGTAAAAAGTGTTAAACATCTACAAGAAGCTTATTTTATACCTGCTGATAATTTTGAAACCATAAAAGATACTGTTAAGAATTACGGAGGCGTTCATACATCCATTTATTGGGAATATAGGGATGCAGAAAATGAAAAGTATTACAACAAAAATACTTATTCCTTGAACTATAATGGTAAAGAAGAAACTAACCATGATGTAGTTATTGTTGGATGGGACGACGAATATCCTAAGGAGAATTTTATAATACAACCAGAAGAGGATGGTGCTTTCATCTGTAAAAACAGTTTTGGTACTGATTTTGGCGAAGAAGGATATTTTTACATTTCTTATTATGATACTTATATAGGTAAACAAAATATGGTATATAGTAAAATAGAAGATAATGATAATTATGATAAAATATATCAAGCAGATTGGCTTGGATTGGTAGGAAAATTAGGATTTAATACAGACACAGGATATTTTTCTAATGTTTATGAAACAGGTAATCAACAAGAAGAGTTAAAAGCTGTTAGCTTTTATACAACAGGGATTAATTCTAAATATGAAGTATACCTGGTAGAAAACTTTACAGATAAGGATGACTTGAAAAATATGATTTTCCTTGAAAGTGGATTCAGGGAATATAGTGGTTATTATACTATTAATCTAAAACAACCTATAACACTTGAAAACAATAGGAAATTTGCAGTCATTGTCAAGATGACTACTCCTGGAACGAAATTTCCTATAGCTGCTGAATTTGACAGGGATGTTAAATGGCTGGGCAAAGTTGATTTAAGTGATGGTGAAGGCTATATAAGTTATGATGGAGAAATTTGGGAGGATACTGAGGAAGTATTACAAAGTAATGTATGCTTGAAAGCATTTACAGACATAGTGGTTGACCAACCAGTTAAAGATATTGCTGAGCAATCAGAAAGTCAAAATGTATCCAATCAAGCTACAGATGAAATAGAGTCTTCTGATAATGATTAACCAACAGAAGAATAGTACTGATGTTGGTAAGTAATCGCTTGTATGGAGGCAATAATGAAAGATAAATTAAAAGAATTATTGGAACAACTAAAAAGTGCTGAAAAGGTATATATACAACCACACAATATTCCTGACCCAGATTCTATAGCAAGCAGTTTAGGTATTAAGTTTTTATTAGAAAAGTATGGAATTGAGTCAAAGATTATTCATGTGCAGACAATTGAAAAAGCTAATTCAAAAAAGATGGTTGAATTATTCAATATAAAAATGACAGTGAAAAATGAAATGAAGTACAATAAAAATGATTTTGTCATATTGGTTGATACACAGTTAGGTAACTCTAATGTAACTAATCTGATTAAGCAAAATGTGATGGTAATCGATCATCATGAGATTGTTAATGATACAGATACTTATCTTTTTAAAGATATTAGGTCAGATATTGGTGCATGTTCATCAATAGTAGCAGAATATTTTTATTCTAATGATATTTCATTGACTGTTAACGTAGCTACTGCGCTATTGTATGGGATAATGATGGATACTGATAATCTGTCTAGGCGGGTTAATGATCTTGATATAGAAATGTTTTATTTCTTATATAATCAAGCAGATATTAGTATGATAAAATCACTGAAATTAAATCAGATTGTAAAATCTGATTTAATTGCATACGCAAAAGCATTAAATAGTGTAGAAATATATGGTTATTTAGGTTTTGTCCATATAGAAGATTGTAATGATTCACTTCTTGGGACTATTAGTGATATGGTTAATACAATAGAAGGTGTATCTGTTGTTGTAGCTTATGCCAAGAGACAAGATGGAGTAAAATTTTCTATTAGAAGTGGAAGTACTAAAATAAAAGCTAATAAATTAATGAGATTCATTATGGCACATAGAGGTGTTGGTGGTGGACATGACGAGATGGCTGGGGGATTCATGCCTATTGATAATATGGATTTCTTGAATAATAAACGATTAGATACATTTATTAGACATAGAGCTATTAACTATGTAGAAAAGGAAGATAGTGATTTGTGAAAAAAAATACGTTTACTTTTACTAGCTATTAATGATATTATATTAATATGCTATTATTCTAATATTATATCTTTGGGGTGATCTTATGATAGAAAATACATTTAAAATTGACGGATTAGATGGACATAAGATTTTTGTAGCTAGTTGGATGCCAGAAAACAATGAAAAAATTAATAGTATTGTTCAGATTAATCATGGAATGGCAGAACATTGTTTAAGGTATAGAGAGTTTGCCAAGTTCCTTACGGATAATGGTTATGGTGTTTATGCTCATGACCATAGGGGGCATGGACAGAGTCTAGATGTAGAAGAAGATATAGGCTTTTTCAATGACAAAGAAGGTTGGAATAATGTTATAGATGAAGCATATAAGGTAACAGAACATATAAAAAGAGAAAATAAGAATACTGATATTTTTGTGTTAGGGCATAGTATGGGGTCCCTTATAACACGTGGCTACATACAGAAGTATGGAAATGAGATTAAAGGAGCTGTTATAAGTGGAACAAGTGCTACAAAAGGTTTCTTGGGAGTGGCAGGAATTGGAGTAGCAAGACTTATCTGTTTAACAAAAGGAAACAGGCATAAGAGTAAGTTGCTTACGGACCTTAGCTTTGGCAGTTTCAATAAGAAATTTGCACCTAACAAGACAGAATATGACTGGTTGAGCAGGGATGAACAACAAGTTAAAAAATATGTATATGATGAGAAATGTGGTTTTATGTGTACCTCTAGATTTTATGTGGACCTATTAAAAGGGCTATCAAATATTTCTAAGAAACGTAATATTCTTAAAACGCCTAAGAACCTACCTATATTATTTATTTCTGGTGATAATGACCCTGTTGGTGATATGGGAAAAGGAATTAAAAAGATTACGGATACATATAAATCATTAGGATATAATGTGAAGGTTATATTATATGAAGGTGGAAGACATGAAATAATTAATGAAACAAATAATAATGAAGTTTATAATGATATACTAGATTTTATTAAGCTCTAAAGAGTTAATTTATTACAAATATTTACAGTTGATAATTAAGCCAACCCTTATGCAACTTGTAATTATCTATAGAATGTAAATTATTTAGGTTATTTCATATGTTTGCTAGAATTATTAGATAAGCTTTTTGGTTGATTTTTATCTAAAACAATTTATTATTTACTTGAGGAGGTCATATGAAAAAACGCTTTATTTTAATATTAACAATTGTACTACTATCTTGTGTTATGTGTGTTTATGTAATCGGGGGTATGCCAGGAGTGTATGCTTGGAATCTACTGGTATTTATTTTTGCCCCTATTGCCAGTTTGTCATTATTACCACAAATCGTTGTTTATGTAGTTAGATTCCTAAAAAAGAAAGATACGAGGTGGAATCTTAGATATTTACTGTTTTCGATTGCTTTTTCAATCCCAATAACGGTATTATTTGGGGTTGGTATTCTTACATATCCTACAAAGGCAAACGAGGCAGATACTGTATCCATGCTGATGCCAGTTGAAAATCCTGTATTATTTGGTGGAAGAGAATATATAACTCACTCTGCATGGCCATCTGAATGTTATGCTTATGATATTTTGTCTGAGCCGTACGATATAGATTCTAGTGATTTAACGGATTACGGTATTTTCGGGAAAAATGTTATAGCACCTATTTCTGGGTTAGTAATAGGAGTTGAGGACACAGAACCTGATATTCCACCCAATACCGAAGACTTCACGAGTTCTTTTGGGAATTACATATTTATGGAAATTGAAGAGAGTAAAACTTATTTGATTTTAGCACATCTAGAAGTCAATAGTGTAAAGGTATCTGTTGGGGACTATGTGCAGGCAGGTCAAATAATCGCAAAGGTAGGTAATTCGGGTACAACCTCCGAGCCTCACTTACATATCCAACACCAAAGAAATAATCCGCTTAATACAGCAATTCCTACTTTGTCAGAGGGATTACCAATAGACTTTAAGGAATGAAACGAATAACCTGATAGCTAAAATGATTCTTGCACAAGACAAGTCAAAGCAATTCATCTGCATACCGGTCTTAGTCTTTTCTATTCAATGTAATAGGTCTAAGTAAGGCGATTCATATAACATTCTTAAGGTTTTATAAGTTGCATAAGGGTTGATTGGATTAAAAAATGCAAATATTTGTATTACTCTTTTAGATGAGCTTGGTTTTATTTTGATAGATAAATGGTAAATTATGATACAATGTATTAATATACTGACTCATAGCAAAACAAATAATAGAAAAAGCTATAATATAATAAATGAAAGGATTCACAATAATGAAACGAAATGATATAAGAATTATAATCGGTATATTAATAGTTGCAGGGTTATTTTATCTTTTTAATCAATATAGAATTAGTAAAATGGATATAAATAAATTATATGTGGAAATTAAAGTTGAAGGGGAATTATATGAACGAATTAAGTTGAGTGATGAGAAAGAAATTAAGGTTGAAAGAGAAGATGGTTATAATATTATAAAAGTACATGATAATGGTGTGGAGATGCTTGAAGCTAATTGCCCAGATCAAGTATGTGTCAGAACAGGTTTTATTAATAAAGTAGGTAGCACCATTGTATGCCTTCCCCATAAGATTTATGTAGAAATTGTTGGGGATATGGAGGACGGATTAGATGCTATATCACAGTAAAATTAAAAATCTAACCAAAGTGCAGAAAATGGTATTCATTTCTATGTTAATAGCTTTTGCTTTAGTATTAGGGTATCTTGAAAGAACATTTGTACCAGTAATGCCTTTTCCAGGAGTAAAATTAGGGCTGGCTAATATTATTACTCTGATAAGTCTATATTTCTTGTGTTTCAGAGAAGCTTTTTTGCTAGTTATACTAAGGGTAACTCTAAATAGCTTTTTCACAGGTTCTTTCATAACAATATGGTATAGCTTATCAGGAGGTATACTTAGTTTGATAGTAATGTTTTTACTTATACATTATAGTAAAGATAAAATAAGTATTGCTGGGATAAGTATCATTGGAGCGGTATCCCATAATATTGGACAATTGATAGTGGTAGCTATAACTACTGAAAGCATTAATGTAGCAGCAGCGTATTTTCCTATTTTAGCTTTTTCTGGTATTGTTACGGGTATACTTATTGGATTTACAGTTAATTACTTATTACCATACATAAATAGAATATTTAAATAAGGATATCATATAAGAAATGACATATTTCCCAGGAAATTAGTAGATAAAAATAAATGGAAAGTAATTTGTCGAGTTTATTATCTATGTGAAAAATAGTAGTAGGCTTACTTGTTATGCTTATTTATATTGAAAAAATGTATATTTACAATAACAGGGATATTACGAAAATATTACATAAAAACCCAAAATATTACGATTGTATTACATAATGCAATAGTATCTTTTTTAATATAGTTTTTTTTGTTATAATTTTGTAGAACTTAGATATTTACTAAATGATGGGAAGTTAATAAGCAAAAAACAAGGGGGAGAGTCATGATACGGAAAATCATTACAACTGTATTAACAATTACGATAATGTTAAATCTATTTTCAGTTAATGCAAGTGCAGAAACTACTAATAACGGAAAATTTTTTATTAAATATGATGGACAAATTTATAAATATAAAAATAGATTTGTAAAACTTGTAGTTGATGGAAAAGTTATTGAAACTGGGGACATGCCTGCTATCGTAATAACAGAAGATGTAAACGATAAGAAAGTAGGAAGAACATTAGTCCCAGTAAGGGAAGTATGTGAATCAGAACAGATAGGAGCTAAGGTAGATTGGAACGGACCAAAGCAAGAGGCTTACATATCATATGAAGATAAGTTTATTGTACTTAAAATTAACGACAAGAAAGCCATAGTTAATAATAAAGAGGTTATGTTGGATGTACCAGCTAAGCTGATACAAAATGTAAATACTAAGAAATGGAAAACAATGGTGCCTATTAGATTCATTGTAGAGACTTTTGGATATGAAGTTAACTGGAATGGAGAAGAATATAGTGCTGAAATGACCAAAAATAGTAACCAACAAGGTGAGGATAATACAGATGAACAATCAGGGGAAGATGACCAGTCAGAAAATGACCAAACTGATGTAGAGGACACCAATAAAGATAATGAAACAGATGAAGACTCTGAGTCTAGTGAAGATCAAAACTCAAATAATGATAGCGATAATGAAGGTGAATTATTAGATAGCTTGGAATCTAGTGGAGCAAAGAATGAATTACCAACTGAGTTGAAAAACAATCCAGTAGTATGGATGGTTGACGATAATGTACTATCAAAAATAAATGATAGATATACAGAGACAACTATTGCCAGAAAATTATGCCCAACTACGAAGGTCAAATCTATAGAGTATGAAAGTGACAAAGTTAATAAGAAATTTGTTATAGAAGCTTCAAGCCCCATTACAGATGTTAAGAAATCTTATTGGAAAAACAGATTAATCATTGATGTAGATAATTCGAAATGGGATATGGACAAATATGAAAAGACATTTGATGATAACCCTATAATAACAGGAGTTCGCTCCAGTCAATTTGCAGATACGATAACAAGAATCGTATTTGATTTAAAAGGTGAAGGATATAAATTCAATGTTTATCTATCAGAAGATAGGAAAAAAATAAATATTGAAGTTCAAAATAATTCAATCTATGGTATACATCTTGGACAAAATGACAAAGGTGACTATATTAAAATTTTAGGAGTTAAAGCTCCTGATGTAAAACCATTTAGATTAAGTAATCCTGATAGAATAGTTTTTGATTTACCAAATACAGAATCTCTGCTTAGTACTAGATCTTCAACAGCAGAAGGACAATATGTAAAAGAAATCAGAACCGCACAATTTGATGAGACAACAACTAGAATTGTAATCGAGACAGATGGACAAGCAGATTATACAATATCAGAAGAAAGTGGCTCTGCTACTATTATTCAGCTGATTGAACCATCTTATAATAATATTAAATATATTAATTATTATAATCCGACTATAGTACTTCAAAAGAATGGTAATGCAATTAATTTATCCAATATCAAATGTACAGATGACTACACAAATAGAAAATACATAATTCAGTTACCTGGTGATTATAAAGAGTTATTTGGTAATGGTACAATAAGAATTAATGACGGTATTATTAACTCAGTTGATATTAAAAATGATAAAGGTAATACAGTATTAACAATTGATGAGAATAGCGTTTATGACTATAGAATAACTGAGGACAAAGATAATATATATATTAAAGCGTTCAAGCCAAAAGAATTATATTCTAAGGTTATAGTGATAGACCCAGGACATGGAGGAAAAGACCCTGGTGCATCAGATAATGGATTAATAGAAAAAGAGCTTAATTTTGATATTGTATTATATTTAAAAGAATATCTAGATAAAGAAAAAGATATCAAAGTATATTATACCAGACTTGATGATTCATACCCTACATTACCTGAAAGGGCTAATTTAGCTAATGATATTGAAGCTGACTTTTTCGTTAGTGTACATAACAACTGGTATACTTCAAGTGCTCATGGAACAGAAGTATATTATTTAGCACCATCAAGTAAACCTGGTATGACTTCAATAAAACTTGCAGAAATATTCCAAAAGGCAATTGTAAGTGCGGTAGGAACGAAAGATAGAGGTATCAAATCAGGTAATCTATCTGTACTTAGAAATACTGATATGCCTGCTGTTTTAATAGAAGTAGCATTCTTATCCAATCCTACTGATGTTGCAAAATTGAAAAGTGAAACTTTTAAGAAGAATACAGCTAATGCAATATACAAAGCAATACTAGAAGCTTTCAAAAAATATCCAACTGGAAGATAGACATTTATCTAGGGAACAATTACATGATTGTTCCCTACAAATATATTCTACTTACAATAAGATGCACAATATTACAAAAAAACACTGTTGTAGCTTTCACTAATTAGGTATAAAATATAATTACCAAATATTTACAAATAAGAGGGGGAAGATTATGTATAGTGTTATAAATGCTTTTGTCGTATCATTGATAACTATGGGTTTGGTTATTAATATTATTTCTATGAAGAGTAATATATTTTATTATGAATTTGAAAAACAAGATGAAGGAATATTGACTAGTCAGGAAATTGATTTAAAAAATAATAAAAATGTAGAAGAAAACATAAGATATACATTACAATACTTGTTTGACAATAATGAAGGTCACTATTCATTTATACCAGAGGAAGTGACAATCACTAATATTTTGTTTATTAATGGTTCTCTAGAAATTGAGGTATCAGAAGATATACTTAATTATGGTGGTACTGCTAGGGAAATGTCTATGGTGGATCAGATTCTAGCAACAGTCTTTTCTATTAATGAAGTAGAAGAATTTTCACTTTTTATAGAGGGTAACCGAGAAGTTCTTAATGAAGGAACAAGTATAAAAGGATACACAAGAGATGAATGGGAAGAAAGGATGAAAACAATTGAGCAGAATTGATGGAAGACAAAATGATGAACTTAGAACAGTTAAGATTACAAAGGATTTTATTAAATATCCAGAGGGTTCAGTTTTAATAGAAATGGGTGAAACGAAAGTTATTTGTAATGCTTCTGTAGAAGATAGAGTTCCTCCTTTTAAAAAGGATTCAGGAGAAGGTTGGGTGACTGCTGAATATTCTATGCTGCCTAGAGCTACTCTAGATAGGAATACTAGAGATATCAGCAGATTAAAAAAGAATAACCGCTCTGTTGAGATTCAGAGATTGATTGGTAGAGCACTTAGATCTGTAGTAGATTATAAGGCTCTTGGAGAAAGAACAATAACTTTGGATTGTGATGTTATTCAAGCTGATGGTGGGACAAGGACTGCTTCCATAACAGGTGCTTTTGTAGCGTTAGTATTAGCTTGTAAAAAGCTATTGAATGATGGATTGATAGATAAGATACCTATTTCTTCTTATGTGGCTGCTATTAGTGTAGGAATAGTTGGTGATGAGGAATTATTGGATCTATGTTATGCAGAAGACAGTCATGCGAAAGTTGATATGAATGTTGTTATAACTGATAAAGGAGAACTTATTGAAGTGCAGGGTACGGGGGAAGAATCTCCTTTTACTAGGAAACAGTTGAATAAGTTATTGGATTTAGGTGAAAAAGGAGTAGAGGAGCTTATTAAGTTGCAAAAAGAGATATTGGAGGATTAATTATTAGTTGTCTAACGTGAGGGTAGAGGAGTGTGTAATATTGATTTTTACTTGCCTTACCTTGAGGAGCAGACGGTCTGCGTAAAAATCAACTATTACACAAACTCTAGTGGTTACGTTGGTAGAATAGGTAACAGTGTTAGGTAGTGATGTTGATATTATATAATATCATTAATTAGATTAATTAGATTTTACTGGTGATTTAATAGATTATTACTGAAGATAAGAGGAGACGTGTTGATGAAGGAAAAGATTATTTTTGCTACTAAGAATAGGGGAAAGATAAAAGAGATAAATATGATTATGGAGGATACTAATTATGAGGTTATATCTATGGAGGATGCAGGGATAAATATAGATATAGTTGAGGATGGGTCTACTTTTTTGGAGAATGCAATCATCAAGGCTAAAGAAGTTATGAAGATTGCTGAATGTATTGTTATGGCTGATGATTCGGGACTTGAAGTAGATTATCTTGATAAGGCTCCTGGTATTTATTCTGCTCGATTTGGTGGAGAGAATACTTCGTATAGGATAAAGAATAAGATGATTATTGATAAGTTGGAAGGAGTAGAGGAGAAAGATAGGACTGCAAGGTTTGTGTGTGCTATTGCTGCGGTATTTCCTGATGGTGAGATTTTAACTACTAGAGGTACGGTAGAAGGGATTATTCTCCATGAAGAGAGAGGAAACAATGGATTTGGTTATGATCCTATTTTTTATGTACCAGAATATTCATGTACAACAGCTGAAATGGATAACGAAGTAAAGAATAAGATAAGTCATAGAGGTAAAGCCTTAAGAAGTATGAAGGCTAAGATGAAAAGCTATAGAAACGGCTGCAATTAGTTGTATTTAATATGAAGAACAGTTAGAGCCATTAAACGGAGAGAATATATGAAGATACTTGTAATTAGTGATACGCATGGAAATTTGAGAAATGTAATAAAAGTAATTAAAGATACAAAAGATATTGATAGAATAATTCATTTGGGTGACTATGAGAGAGATGTTGAAGAGCTAGAAATCATTTCTGATGTACCTGTAGATTTTGTTCCAGGTAACTGTGATTTTAATTCTTATGCACCTAGAGAAAAAATACTTAATTTTTATGGTTTGAAAATATTGATTACTCATGGACATTACTATGATGTTAAATGGGAGTATGATACTATATTAAAGGCTGCTAAACAGAAAAAGGTAGATATTGTACTATTTGGACATACACATGTATCATTAGTAGATAATATAGATGATATTACACTTATTAATCCTGGTAGTATTTCATTACCTAGGGATGGTAAAGGGTGTAGTTTCGGTATATTAGAGATAGAAGAGAACGGTAAATTCCATATTACAATAAAAAAAATGGAAAAAAAACAAAAAAACTATTGACATTTGTTTGAAGCGTGTGTATAATAACTCTTGCGTTCGAAAAAGGATATCAAATATCATAAGCAACGGGGTGTGGCTCAGCTTGGCTAGAGCGCTTGATTTGGGTTCAAGAGGCCGCAGGTTCGAATCCTGTCACCCCGATACCTTATGCGGGTGTAGTTCAATGGTAGAACACCAGCCTTCCAAGCTGGATACGTGGGTTCGATTCCCATCACCCGCTTTGTAATTAGAAATGATTACAGACAAGGCATTGAACTTGTGATGTGCCTGTAGCTCAGTTGGATAGAGCAGTGGCCTTCTAAGCCACGTGTCCGGGGTTCGAATCCCTGCAGGCACGCTAGGCAATTAAATAATAAGTTGCTAAATATATGGTGGGTATAGCTCAGTTGGTTAGAGCGCAAGATTGTGGCTCTTGAGGCCGTGGGTTCGAATCCCATTACTCACCCTATAATATATTGGGTAGTCGCCAAGCGGTAAGGCACTAGACTTTGACTCTAGTATGCGTAGGTTCGAATCCTGCCTACCCAGTTTTGGGCTACTAGCTCAGTTGGCTAGAGCACTGGACTCTTAATCCAGGTGTCCTGGGTTCGAATCCCAGGTGGCTCATGATTTACAAAAAAGTAAGAAAAAAATTAAAAAATTACTTGACATCATTAAATAATTGTTATATTATTGTATAGGTAATTTACACAATGCGCGGATGTGGCGGAATTGGCAGACGCACTAGACTTAGGATCTAGCGCCTAACGGCGTGGGGGTTCGACTCCCTTCATCCGCATTGAAAAAGCACTTGGTATCCAAGTGCTTTTTGCTTGTATGCAGATATATAGTATACTTAATATAAATATATATGCAATGAACATGAGTATAAAATTATTCTTCATTAATGAACATGATTATAATTGAACATCCAAAAAACGAATATTTTCTTCTTTGCATAAGTTACTATTATGAAATCTAGAATCAAATGTTACTTCTTTCACAAACCAACTAGGTGGAGTAAAATTGTTTGCTGACTCTTCGCTGTCAAATTCCACTTCTGCCATGATTAGTCCTTCTAATTTATCATTAAAAATGTCCAGTTCTACAGTCAATGATTTATCCAGAGGAATATAATATCTTTTTTTACTAATTATATTATGATCTATTTTGGATTTTAAAGTATTATATTGTTCCTTTGAAATTTCATCTTCAAATTCTTGCCTTACCATTAAACCAGAAGATTTATAGGTAACATAGTAAGATTCATCAGTTTTTCTTATCCTGATGACAGGATTGGTACAGATATAACCTTGTTCTATGTTAATATGTGGATATCTTGTTATTTTGTCAAATGGTATGTTGATGAGATACTTTTTTTCTATTTCCATAGGGTTACTGATCCTTTCACATTTTAGTCATCCGAAATTAAACTTTCCCACCTTTAATTAAGCCTGAATGCAAGGGTTTTTGGAGTGGAAAAGGTGAATTTATAATTATAAGTTAACAAATAGTAAATAAAATATCATTATTATAATACTACAATAAAAAATAGTAGTGGTTGAGCTGTGTTTTTTAGGAGCATAGAGATATTTCTCTTTAAGGAATTCTTTTATTTCTTGTTTAGATTTTAATGAATATTCTTGTTCAAGACGATACTTATATTTTTTTGAAACAGTGGCTCTGTAATGTTTAGTAGAGTATCTAAAAATATTAAAAACACCTTGATCATCAACAAATACTATACCAGTTATGATAAAAGCAAACAAATTAACCAAAAACATTTTTTCTAAAAAAATATGGTATAGAGTAATTGATTGGGTTTCTAATCTTTTGTCGAAAAAAGCAAGTAATAAACTAGCAGAAATAGCAATCAATATATAAATAATGATTTTTTTTGCATTTTTTTTCATAATAATCCTCCGATGAATGTGCTTTACAATTTATAGTATTTTTTTACATAACATAAAAATAACCATAAACATTATAGCATAATCTATTTGTTTTCAACATACATAGATTTTAATTTCATCATAATTAGACTAAAACTATTCGAGCTTATAATTCATTATTGCTTTTTAAAATACAAAAACGGCTATAAACCTACAAAATATCGCATGAATTTTAATACCAGAATGCTATGATATGGCAGAGTGTTAGCATATTAACCTATTATCAAAACCTTTACAAAGACTAAAATATGATATATAATTATTTAAGTATAATCTTGTTTTACTGGTCACAGAGTAACACAAAATTATCAAAACCCGACTAAAAGGATACATAAAAAGATAATATCTAGGGTGGGATAACAACAATTTTAAAGGAGGATTTTTATGAAGAAATTATTAGCTTTACTACTAGTGTTGACAATGACATTTTCACTAGCAGCATGTGGCAACAAAGATAAGGAAAAGACGACGCCAAGTGACAACGACAAGACAGTAACTGACAATGGAGATAAAGATCAAGATAAAGATAAAGATCAAACAGCAGATGATGAGAAAAAAGTATTACGTTTACTTGATGTAACTAATATACCTAAGTTAATTACATGGCAATCAACAGATAACATTTCTTTCCAAATATTAGGAAATGTTCTTGGAGGATTATTTATTAAAGGTGTAGATGGGACTCCTAAAGAAGATATGGTTGATACATATAAAGTTTCAGAAGATGGACTTACATATACATTTAACTTAAAAAAAGGTGTTCAATGGGTTACTATTGATGGAGAACCTTATGGAGAAGTAACAGCTAATGACTTTGTATTTGCATGGAAAAAATTATTGGATCCAGCAGAAGCTGCTCAATATGCAAGCTTATTTGAAACATGTGCAATCAAAAATGGTGCTACTGCTTTCAAATTGCAAAATGAAATAGTTACTTATGAAAAAAATGATAAGTCATTAAAGAATTTAAAAGTAGAAGATTATGAAGATACTGATGAAGCTACTGCTAAAGAACAATATGACGAAGCTAAAAAAGCACTTGAAGAAAAAGTAACAACTCTTTTAGCTGATTTAGAAGGAACTTATGGTTCAGTAGATAAAGCTAAAGAAAAATTAGTAGAACTAGTAGAGACTGTAGCTATTTCAGCTGAAGATGATTACACTTTCAAAGTTGAATTAGATGCACCAGTTCCTTATTTAATTGATTTATTATGTTTCCCTGCTTTATTCCCAGCAAATGAGAAGTTCTATAACGAAGTTGGAGCAGATAAATATGGAAAATCTGCAAAAGATTTCTTATATAATGGTGCATTCATATTCAAAGAGTGGAAAATCAGTGAAAGACATTACCTAGTTAAAAATGAAAATTACTGGGATGCAGAAAATGTTTACTTAGATGCAATTGATTCTCGTGTTATTGAAGATGCTAATAATGATACACGTGTTAATATGTACTTAGACGGACAAGTAGATAGAGCACCATTAGCAGGTGAAAATGTAGATAAATACGGTAATAGACCAGATGCTTTATTATTACCAGAATCAGGAATTCAGTATCTACAAATTAACCCATGGAATGGGGCTTTAACTCCAGCTAGAAAAGTATTACAAGATGTTAGAGCAAGAAAAGCTATTAACATGGCTATTGATAAATCATATATAACAGATATCGTATTAAA
The DNA here is from genome assembly GCF_036985595.1 of Vallitalea maricola. Lineage (NCBI taxonomy): Bacteria > Bacillati > Bacillota > Clostridia > Lachnospirales > Vallitaleaceae > Vallitalea > Vallitalea maricola. The sequence goes on from NZ_BTPU01000023.1 coordinate 89,203, forward strand.
AAATGGTTCTGTTCCTACAGATGGTTTTGTACCAAGTGGATTCGTAGCTAGTGCAAATCATGACGGTAAAGATTTCCGTGAAGTAGCTGAAGATTTATACGGTGGTGGTAAAGGTTATAATACTTATAATCCAGAAGAAGCAACAAAATTATGGAATGAAGCAATGAACGATTTAGGTATGACTGAAGTAACTATAGATTTAATGCTTGGTGGAAGAGAAAATGATAAAAAGAATGCAACTCATATTAAAGATGAGATGGAGAAAAACTTACCAGGATGTACTGTGGAAATATCAACAATACCTTGGGGAGAAAGATTAGATAGAACTGCAAAAGGTGATTTCATTATGAACTGGACAGGATGGGGTCCAGACTATCCAGACTCTCCAACATTCCTAGAAATATTTACAATTGATTCAGAATATAACAATGGTAAATATAATAACCCAGAATATGATGAAGTTCTTAAGTCAGCTAAAACAGGAGAATTAACAAATCCTTCTAGAGCTAAAGAACGTTTCGAAAAATTAGTTGAAATAGAAAAAATATTACTTGAAGATGATCAAGCAGTGATACCTATGTATCAACAAAGTAGATTACTTCTTTGTAATCCAAAAGTTAAAAATATGACTTTACAACAATCTGGTGCAGATTATATATATAAATGGGTTAAATTTGAGTAGACTTTACTAATTTAAAATTTTATATGATTTTCAAGTTTTGGCAGGTAACACTGCCAAAACTTATGTTATGTAATATTTTAATTCGCTAAAGTATTAATTGATTGGAGGTTCATTAATGTTTCGTTATACAATTGAAAGGATAGCTCTTATTATTTTAACTCTATTTATTGTTTTAACGATAAACTTTTTTTTATTGCGATTAATGCCAGGTTCGCCATTTGCTAATCCTAAAATTACACAAGCGCAAATAGAAATGATAGAGGAAAAATACGGGCTTGATGATCCAGCATATGTTCAGTATTTTAGATATATAAAAAATCTAGTAGTGAAACAAGATTTAGGTGTTTCTTTTAAACTTCAAGACCAACCAGTTAAAGGGTTAATAGGTATGAAATTACCGCATACTGTAAAAATTGGAACAATAGCTCTAATTTTTGGTGTTATTGTTGGAATTTTTCTAGGTGCAATAGCAGCTATTTATCGGAATTCGATATGGGATAATATTATAACTATAATGGCTGTTATAGGTGTGTCTATACCTGGATTTGTAGCAGCAGCATTTTTACAATATTTCTTTTGTAGTAAGTTAGGGTGGTTCCCATATATTTATAATCCTGTTGATGCTCTTAGAAAAATCTCAATTTGGGACTCTATTTACTCAGCTCTTCTACCAGCACTTTCATTATCTCTATATGTTATATCATCAACTATGAGATATATGCGTTCTGAATTAGTAGAAGTATTAAATAGTGATTATATTTTACTTGCAAGAGCTAAGGGACTAAGTAAACCTAAGGTTATATTTAGGCATGCCCTTAGAAATGCATTAATACCAGTAATTACTATGATAGGTCCTTTAGCTGTTAATATACTTACAGGAGGAGTTGTTGTAGAACAATTTTTCGGTGTGCCTGGATTAGGTAAATTATTAGTTACTGGAATATTCAGTAATGACTATTTTGTTGTATTAGGTGTTAACTTAGTAATAAGCTTTTTATATGTTTCGGTTATATTAGTTGTAGATTTATTATATGGCGTTATTGATCCAAGAATTAGACTAAAAGGAGGTGGAGTATAAGATGGCATTATCTAAAGAAAAATTTGTATTAAAACAACATGATTTTTCAGAAGTAGACAAAATAAATACCGAGAGTGTTTCCTTTTGGAAAGATGCACGAAGAAGGCTTAGAAAGAATAAAGCTTCTATGGTAGGATTTTATGCAATTATAATATTAATAATACTAGCTATTTTTGGACCTATAAGTCCTATTAATCAAAAAAATGCAGATGGAACGGTTTTTAGATATGATTCATCACCTATAATACTTGATGATAATGGAGTCGAAATTCCTAAAAAGGATATATCTTATCTTCCACCTAGAATACCTGGAATAGAGAAATTAGGTATATTTGATGGTCATGCAACTATAGACAGAGGTTCTTTTGATTTGATAGTTGGTGATTTACCTAAGACTGATGAGTTCAATGAATTAAAGAAACCTACAAAACGAAAGCAATTAGTTGAAGAATTAGGAATACCATATCATCCTTATGAGATTAATATAATTAGTATCTATAATAATGATAATGATGTTTTAACGGCCAAAATTAAAGTACTTGCTACAGAAGAAATTCTTGAATTACCATATGAAGAATTAGTAAGTGATTATACTAAGTATAAGCCTGGAACATTTAGATTAATTAGTTCAAGTATTGATGAATACGGCGTTGAAATGTTAAAAATGGATGTTGACTATTATGCTGTTCAAAACATAAAAGATCATTATTTTTGGTTAGGAACAGATAAACTAGCTCTAGACCTTTGGACTAGATTATGGATTGGTGTAAGAGTTTCATTAATTATTGCTTTGGCCTCTCTAGTTGTTGACTTTACCATTGGAATTTTATATGGTACTATATCTGGATTCTATGGTGGAACCAAAGTTGATACTGTCATGATGCGTATTACTGAAATACTTGGAAGTATTCCAGCACTAGTTCTGATGGTTATATTTATTAGTATTAGTGACAGAATAGAAGGGTTTATTGATGGACTATTGCCAGGGGAGCAAGGATTAGCAACTATTAGATTAATTATATTAATATTGGCTATGAGTTTAACAGGATGGATAACAGTAGCTAGAGTTGTTAGATCTCAAATACTTAAGTTAAGAGAACAAGAATATATATTGGCATCTAGAACTTTGGGAGCTTCCAAAAGAAGATTAATGGCTAAACATTTATTCCCTAACATTATTGGGCAAATACTTGTAATGGCAACTTTCTCAATTCCTGGTGCTATATTCTATGAGGCATTTTTAACATTTATAGGTATTGGATTACCAATTCCAATGTCCTCACTTGGTGTATTAGTAAATGAAGGTTATGAAGCTTTCCAAACTATACCAAGTATGTTATTGATACCTGCAACAGTTATGTCAATTTTAATGTTATCTATTAACCTATTAGCTAATGGACTTAGAGATGCATTAGATCCACGTATGAGATAGAAAGGAGAAAGAAGATGAATAAAGATAAAGTATTAGAAGTCAAAGATTTAGAAGTCTCTTTCAGAACTCATGCTGGGGATGTGCAGGCTGTTAGAGGTATATCTTTTGATTTACATAAAGGTGAAACACTTGCTATTGTTGGTGAATCAGGATCAGGTAAATCAGTAACAGTTAAAGGTATTATGGGACTATTAGCTGATAATGGATATTATAAGAATGGGCATATTTTATTTGAAGGTCATGACGTAACACAAATGAAAGAATCTCATCTGCATTCAATTAGAGGAAATAAAATGGCTATGATATTCCAAGATCCTATGACCTCATTAGATCCTACAATGACAATTGGAAAGCAAATAATGGAGGTTATTAGACTCCATCAAAAAGTTTCTAAACAAGAAGCTTTTGAGAAAGCTGTTAAATTAATAGATATGGTTGGAATACCAAGTCCAAGAGAAAGAATGAAGCAATATCCTCATCAATTTTCTGGTGGTATGAGACAAAGAATAGTTATAGCTATTGCATTAGCTTGTGAGCCTACTATCTTAATAGCAGATGAACCTACTACTGCACTTGATGTTACTATTCAAGCTCAAATCTTAGACTTAGTTAAAGACTTGCAACAAAAGATTGGTGCTTCAGTTATATTCATAACTCACGATTTAGGTGTAGTAGCAAATGTTGCTGACCGTGTTGCTGTTATGTATGCTGGTAAAATGGTTGAGGTTGGAACAAGTGATGAAGTATTTTATGATCCAAGACATCCATATACATGGGGATTAATTGGTTCAATGCCAGACTTGGAAACAGAAGGAGCATTATATGCTATTCCTGGTACGCCACCAAACTTGATTAAACCACCAGTTGGTGATGCATTTGCTTTAAGAAGTAAATATGCTATGGAAATTGATTTTGAACAACAACCACCGATGTTTGATATAAGTGACACTCATAAAGTAGCTTCATGGCTATTACATGAAAATGCACCGGAAATAACACCTCCTGATGTTATAGTTAAACGAAGAAAACGTTTAGAGGAGGTGAACAGCTAATGAGTTCAAAAGAAGTATTAGTTGAAGTCCAAAATCTAAAGCAACACTTTAAAATAGGTAGAAGCGGTGTTGTCAAAGCTGTTGATGATATCTCGTTCAAAATATATAAAGGTGAAACATTTGGTTTGGTTGGAGAATCAGGTTCGGGGAAATCAACTACAGGAAGAACTATGATAAGATTATATAACCCTACAGGTGGAAAAGTATTCATGGAGGGCGACAGAATTGACGGTAGAGTTCCTAAAAAAGTTATTGCCAATGTTAATAGAAATATGCAAATGATTTTCCAAGACCCAATGGCATGTCTTAACCCACGTATGAAGGTTGAAGATATTATTGCTGAAGGAATAGATATTCATAAATTGGCTAAAAACAAAGATGATAGACGTGAAAAAGTAATAGAAATGTTAAAAATTGTTGGACTCAATGAGCAACATGCTGACCGTTATCCTCATGAGTTCTCAGGTGGTCAAAGACAAAGAATAGGTATAGCTAGAGCTATGGCTGTTGAGCCAAAGTTCATAATAGCTGATGAACCTATATCAGCACTTGACGTTTCAATACAAGCACAAGTTGTAAACTTGATGAATGAATTGAAACAAAAAAGAGGATTAACATATTTATTTATTGCCCATGATTTATCAATGGTTAAGTATATTAGTGATAGAATAGCAGTTATGTATAAAGGTAAAATAATGGAACTTACAACAAGTAAACAATTATTTGAAAAACCTTTACATCCATACACAAGATCCTTGTTGTCAGCTATTCCACTACCAGACCCTATTACTGAACGAACTAGAAGACGTCATGCTTATTTACCAGAAAAAGAACATGATTATTCAACTCATCAACCAGAATGGGTTGAAGTTGATCCAGGTCACTTCATTTATGGTAATGAAAAAGAAATAGAAAAGTGGGACGCAATATATAGATAAACTAAAAATAAGACTACATAGAAATTTTGCTATGTAGTCTTATTTTATTTTGATTATAAATATTTTTTGTAGATATGAAATGAAAATCAATAAACTTAAAAAATTATAATTTAACTAGGATAATAGATAGCCTGTTAAAATATAATTTTATCTGGAGTCTAAACATATATGTACGAAAATAATTTATTAATATTTTTTGTTGTAATATTTTCGATGCTTGCTTCTTCAGCAGCTTGTATCACGCTCTCATAAGGCAATTGATAAATATATGAAATATCTGAAGGACTATAAGAATTAGGTACTTTTCGTTTTACTTCTCTAGAAAACAATTTGCATATGTCGCTACTTCCATAAAACATAATCATAATAAAAGATTGTTTTGTTATACTATCAATATCATTATTTCTCATAATTTTTTTTATCTCATGATTTGAGATATTTAATAGTTCTGAGACAACATCCATATCAAAAACATCCTTTTCCTCAGTTTTTAAAAATAAATCTATTTTTTTTAGTTTTGGAGAAAGATGATTGTTATAATAATCAAGATATGTAGCCATGTAAAAACCTCCTGAAAAATTAAATTATTAATAAACACTTTTTTGCAAAAGTGTAAATACTATACTAAGGAATTATTATAAAAAATTTATCTAAATAGATTATAACTTATTATCCATACAAAATCATATGTAATAAATGGTTTTTTAATGGTTACAAATACCATAGTAAAAAAATAATTATAGTTAATACTATGATTACGGAGGTGATTTTAAATGGCATATAACAAGCAAGCAACAGATGCACTTAACAAATTTAAGTATGAAATAGCTAACGAGCTTAACGTTAACTTAAAACAAGGTTATAATGGAGATTTAACTTCTGCACAAGCTGGTTCAGTAGGTGGAGAAATGGTTAAAAGAATGATTCAAAGCCAAGAGCAATCTATGTCATCAGGTGGTTCTTATTAATCACTTAACAACGATAATTAAATCATATTAAAATCCTAGAGATAGTATTTCTGGGATTTTTTTATTTAGAAAAAAATGTATAAAACCTTTTAGAAAAAACCATACTTAATTAATGTGACTGATTTATCTAACATTAATACATCTTTATAATAGAATTTATGGTAAAAGTCTTAATTAGTGAATTAAGATAATAGTAAAAATGTGTAGATTTATCATAGTCACTATGTTATAATATACAAATGGTTAAACAGGAATAGCTATGCCCTTTTATATAGAATGATAATAATATGAGAAAAGGACACTTCATCTTCAAAGATAATAAAAAAGGGAAGAAATGACTTTCCTACTATATAAATTAAGGAGGAACAATTTTAAAATGAACGTAAATGTAGAAACACTAGAAAAAAGCATGGTTAAACTAACCATTGAAGTCGATGCAGATCGCTTTGAAGAAGGCATGAAGCATGCATATAATAAGAACAAGAGTAAGATAACTGTTCCAGGTTTTAGAAAAGGCAAAGTACCTAGACAACTAATTGAAAAGACTTATGGTGCAGAAATTTTTTACGAGGATGCTGTCAACTACATAATTCCAGAAGCATATGATAAAGCTATAGAAGAGAATAATTTAGAGGTTGTTTCAAGACCAGAAGTTGACGTACAACAAGTAGAAAAAGGAAAATCAATGATTTTTACTGCAGAAGTTGCTGTTAAGCCTGAAGTTACTTTAGGAGAATATAAAAATATAGAAGTTGAAAAGAATAATATAGAAGTAACAGATGAAGATATCACTGGTGAAATTGAAAAAGTAAGAGATAAGAATTCAAGATTAGTTGATATAACTGATAGAGCTGTTCAAGACAACGATCAAGTTATAATTGATTTTGAAGGTTTTGTAGATGGAGAACCATTTGAAGGTGGCAAAGCAGAAAATTATTCATTAACTATAGGTTCACATTCTTTCATTGATACATTTGAAGAACAATTAATCGGAAAGACTATTGGTGAAGATGTAGAAGTTAATGTTACTTTCCCAGAAGATTATCAACAAGAAGATCTACAAGGAAAAGAAGCATTATTCAAAGTTAAAGTTAACGAAATCAAATTCAAAGAATTACCAGAAGCAGATGACGAATTTGCAAAAGACGTATCTGAATTTGACACTCTTGATGAATATAAAGAAGATATTAAGGCAAAACTCTTAGAGCAAAAAGAAAATACCGCAAAAAGTAAAAAACAAGAAGATGTTTTAGGAAAAGTTATAGAAAATGCTACAATGGAAATAGCAGATCCTATGATTGATCTACAAGCTGAAAATATGACTAATGATTTTGCTACAAGACTACAATATCAAGGTTTATCACTAGAGCAATATTTTGGATTCACTGGACAAAACATGGCAACATTAAAAGAAACTATGAAGACTGATGCAGAAAAGAGAATCAAGTCTAGATTAGTATTAGAAGCTATCGCTAAAGCTGAAGAGATTGAAGTTTCAGAAGATGAATTAAAAGAAGAACTACAAAAAATGGCAGAAGCATACAATATGGAATATGACAAAATAGCAGAGACTATTGGTGAAGAAGAAAAAGAATCTATTCAAGATGATATTAAAAATCGTAAAGCACTTGATTTTATTGCTGAGCAAGCTAAAGAAGTGTAATAATAAGTATATCATTTGCGTAAGATAAAAGGAAGAGGAGGTAAATAATTATGAGTTTAGTACCTTATGTCATAGAGCAAACTAGCAGAGGAGAAAGATCATACGATATTTTTTCTAGACTTTTAAAAGAAAGAATTATTTTCTTAGGAGAAGAAGTTACTGATGCAGCTGCAAGTGTAATTGTAGCACAGTTATTATTTCTAGAAGCTGAAGACCCAGAAAAAGACATTCATTTATATATAAATAGTCCAGGAGGATCAATTACTGCAGGAATGGCTATATATGATACTATGCAATACATTAAACCAGATGTATCAACAATATGTATTGGTATGGCTGCTAGTATGGGATCATTTTTACTTGCTGGTGGAGCGAAAGGGAAAAGATATGCTTTACCTAACGCAGAAATAATGATACATCAACCACTTGGAGGAATCCAAGGGCAAGCTGTTGATATCAAGATACATGCAGATAGAATAATCGAGATTAGAGAGAAACTTAATAAAATTTTAAGTGAAAAGACTGGTCAGCCATTAGAGGTTATTGAGAAAGATACTGATAGAGATAACTTCTTAACAGCTGAAGCTGCTAAAGAATATGGTCTTATTGACAAAGTGTTTGAAAAAAGATAGCCGAAAGTAGGTGAAGCAGTGGCTAATAAATATGAAGACAAGAAACAACTTAGATGTTCATTCTGTCACAAAGCTCAAGATCAAGTAAGAAAGCTTATCGCAGGACCTAACGTCTATATTTGTGACGAATGTATTGAATTATGTGCAGAAATCATAGAAGAAGAGTTCCAAGATTACAAAGAAGCACAAGATCTTGAAAATATACCGAAGCCTCTTGAGATAAAGACATTTTTAGATGATTATGTTATTGGTCAAGAAGATGCTAAGAAAACATTAGCAGTTGCTGTGTATAATCATTATAAAAGAATAAGAAGTGATTTTAAGAATGAGGATGTAGAACTCAAAAAGAGTAATATACTCATGGTTGGACCTACAGGTTCAGGTAAAACATACATGGCTCAAACATTAGCTAAAATGTTAGGTGTACCTTTTGCAATTGCAGATGCTACTTCTTTAACTGAAGCAGGTTATGTTGGCGAAGATGTTGAAAACATATTACTACGTCTTATTCAGGCAGCAGATTTTGACATTGAAAAGGCTGAACAAGGTATTATATATATTGATGAGATTGACAAAATAGCTAGAAAATCCGATAATCCATCTATAACAAGAGATGTAAGTGGTGAGGGTGTTCAACAGGCACTATTAAAGATTTTAGAAGGTACTATTGCTTCTGTTCCTCCACAAGGTGGAAGAAAGCATCCACACCAGGAATTTATTCAAATAGATACAACTAATATTCTATTTATTTGTGCGGGTGCATTTGATGGTTTAGAAAAAACAATTCAAAAACGTATTGGCGAAAAATCCATGGGATTTGGGGCAACAGTAGAGAGTATCAAGAATCAGCAAATAGGTCATGTGTTAAAAGAACTATTACCACAAGACTTGATTAAATTTGGACTTATACCAGAATTTGTAGGTCGTATACCTGTTAATGTTACTCTTAATAACTTAACAGAAGAAGCTCTAGTTGATATACTTGTAAAACCTAAAAATTCTCTAGTTAAACAATATAAAACATTATTTGATATGGATAGTGTGGAGTTAGAATTTGATGATGATGCCCTAATATCAATAGCTAAAAAATCTCTTGATAGAAAAACAGGGGCAAGAGGGCTTAGAGCAATTATAGAAGAAATCATGACTGATGTCATGTTTGAGATACCTTCAAATGATAAGATTGAGAAATGTGTCATTACGAAAGATGTAATTGAGGGTAATGAAAAACCGAAATTAGTCATTAATGAAAATATACAATCACTAAAAAAGCCCGTAGCTAAAAAGAGAACAAAACGCAAAAATGAAAATGAAACTGCTTAGGACCTGTTTCCTAACATAAATACCCCCTGCCTAGTAGGGGGATTTTTATTAAAACTATGAATTTCATGTGATTAAAATACTTTAAGGAGTGAGGTTACATAAATATGGAAGAAACGACAATAAAACTTCCTTTATTAGCCCTTAGAGGCATTAATGTATTACCTGATATGATTATACATTTTGACGTGAACAGAAAAAAATCAGTTAATGCTTTAGAAGAAGCTATGACCAATGAACAGTTAGTTTTTCTAGTAGCTCAAAAGGATGCAAAGGAAGAAGAACCATTAGTAGATAATTTATATAAGTTTGGAACCATTTCGAAGATCAAGCAATTAATCAAGCTGCCAGGAAATATAATAAGAGTATTAGTCGAAGGATTAGACCGTGGAGAAATTAAGAATATTATTTCAGAAGAACCATTTATAATGACTGAAATCGAAAAAATAGATAAAACCAAAGCTGAAATTAGCGAAGAAGAAAAGGAAGCTCTTCTTAGAATAACATTTGAATGTCTAGAAGAATATTCAAAAGTAAACCCACAGTACTCTATAGAAACCATAAAAAATATGTTGGGAATCAAGAATATTGGTAAGTTAGCAGACAGTATTGCCTCCAACATAAATATTTCACTTGAAGACAAGCAGAAAATATTAGGAGAAATTGACCCAGCTCAAAGGTTAAAGATGACTATATCAATTCTAAAGAGTGAAATAAAACTAAGTAAAATTAAAAAAGATATTCAAATCCAAGTAAAACAAAAAATAGATAAAAATCAAAAAGAGTACTATCTAAGAGAACAACTCAAGGTAATTCAAAATGAACTAGGCGATAAATATGGTTTGGGTGAAGAAGTAGAAAAATATAAAGAACAGCTTAAAAAGCTAAAAGCACCTAAAAATGTCAAAGAAACGGTAGAAAAAGAAATTGATAGAATGAAAAAAATACCTAATGGTTCTTCAGAAGGTGTAGTTGTTAGAAATTATATTGAATGCTTGTTGGAATTACCTTGGAATAGAAAAACAAAAGAATCAAAGAATATTACTAAAGCTCAAGATATATTAGATAAGGATCACTACGGACTTGAAAAAGTAAAAGAAAGAATACTTGAACATCTAGCAGTCAGAAAATTATCAGCTAAAACAGATAGCCCTATTTTATGTTTAGTAGGACCTCCTGGTACTGGAAAAACATCCATAGCCAAGTCAATAGCAAAAGCTTTGAATAGAAATTATGTTAGAATATCTCTAGGTGGAGTAAGAGATGAAGCCGAAATACGTGGACATAGAAGAACCTATATAGGGGCTATGCCAGGACGTATCGTTAATGGATTAAAACAATCAGGTTCAAGTAACGCATTGATGTTATTTGATGAAATTGATAAGATGAGTTCTGATTTTAGAGGAGATCCATCATCTGCATTATTAGAAGTGCTTGACTCAGAACAAAATAATAAGTTTAGAGACCATTATATACAATTGCCAGTTGATTTATCTGATGTATTGTTTATAGCGACTGCAAACTCTGTACAAACTATACCTAGACCTCTATTAGACAGGTTAGAACTCATTGAAGTCACAAGTTACACAGCTAATGAAAAGATGCATATAGCAGTTAGACATCTTATTATGAAGCAAATGGAGAAACATGGTCTAAAAGAAGGTCAATTATCAATAAGTAAAAATGCACTTAAAACTCTTATAAGCAGCTATACAAAAGAAGCTGGAGTCAGAAACTTAGAACGAAGAATCGGAGAAATATGTAGAAAAGCTGCAAAAGAAGTATTAGTTAATAATAAGCCATCAATAAAAATTACAGACCAAAATATTGAAAAGTATCTGGGAATTCCCTTATATACTTTTGATAGGATAGCCGACAAATCCCAAGTAGGTGTTGTTAGAGGTCTAGCTTGGACCGCTGTTGGTGGAGATACACTTTCAATAGAAGTTAATACTATGAAAGGTACAGGTAAGTTTGAATTAACTGGTCAACTAGGAGATGTAATGAAGGAATCTGCTAGAGCAGGAATCAGTTACATTAGATCCAAGACAAAAGAATTAGAGATTAATGAAGATTTTTATAAAAACATTGATATCCATATCCATATTCCAGAAGGAGCTGTACCAAAGGATGGACCTTCAGCAGGTATTACAATGGCAACTGCTATGATATCAGCTCTTACTAACAAACCTGTTAAAAATGATGTTGCTATGACAGGAGAAATAACCCTTAGGGGACGTGTACTACCTATCGGTGGTCTAAAAGAAAAACTCTTGGCAGCCAAAAGAGCAGGTATTAAAAAAGTCTTAATACCAAAAGATAACATGAAAAATATGTCTGAAGTGGATAGAGAAATTACAAAAGGACTAGAAGTCATTTATGTAACCAGTATGAATGAAGTTATTGATGAAGCCATTATAAATACTAATTAAAGAGGCAGGAGATAATATGAACGTAAATAATGTAAACCTAGAAGTTGTATCAGGAAATGCTTCTCAATTTCCTGATACAGGTCTACTAGAAGTTGCTTTCGCTGGAAAATCCAACGTAGGAAAATCCTCACTTATTAATGCATTAATAAACAGAAAATCCTACGCAAGAACATCCTCCCAACCTGGAAAGACACAAACTATCAATTTCTACAATATTGAAGATAAACTCTACTTCGTAGATTTACCAGGATACGGTTATGCAAAAGTTTCCAAAACCGAACGTGAACGCTGGGGAAAATTCATAGAAAGCTATCTTTATGAAAGACAACAATTAAAACAAATACTATTGTTAGTAGATATAAGACACGAACCAGGCAACAACGACAAAATGTTATACGACTGGATAGTATATAACGGTTTCGATCCAATCGTAATCGCGACCAAACTAGACAAAATAAAAAGAAGCCAAATAGATAAACACGTAAGTATCATAAGAAAATCCCTAGGTATCACAGACCGTAAAAAAATAGTCCCATTTTCCGCAACCACAAAACAAGGAAAAGACACCCTGTGGGAAATCATTGATGATATCATAGAAAATAGTAACTAAAGTAATGGTACAATTATTTTAAATTCAATAACTAACTATATCGGTTATTCACATTTAACCGTCACCAAAGGGAAACAAAAGCGGTATATAGATAGTTTTTCGTAGACCGTCTCTAGGCAAGAAAAACTATCTATATACCGCTACGCTTAATTGCTCAGCCCCATCTAAGACTTCAACAACTCCTCCAATATCTTTCCATAAATCATATGAGGATTTTCCTTCCAATTATCACATATCTTCAGAGCATGTTCCTTAGACACAACATTGATTTTAATTTCCATAAGCAGATCTTTTTTCTCTTTTGCGATACAATTAACAGTATAATCCCCGTTTTTCTTAGGATAATATTCTGCTGTTATCTCAAACTCATCTTTTAACTCTAATTTTTTATCTTTTAGATAGTTAAGTATCTCAGTACAAATACTTTCAGGTATCCTATTTTCAAAATATTCCAATGTTTTTTTGCCATTTTCGGTAATAGAGTATCTAGTAGAATGATTTATTACTTTAGTAGCCAATAAATTAGTTTCAACTAGTTCCGAAAAATACTGCTGTAGTGAAAAATAATTCATATATTCATGAGCTAATAAAAATTCTGAAATCTGAGTATATGACATAGGCATGTCTAATTTCTCAATCATATAAAGAATTATTAACTTATTTACACTTAATTCATGATTTGAACCCTTCATATAAACCCTCCTTAAAAACCGATCTAATATGTATTTATCTAAATATATAATATTAGATAACCACAACATATAGTGGTCAGTATATATTAAAACACTTTATATATTAACAACTATTGTATATTAAAAAAAGAAAATAAACAAGTGGGTATTTAATATTATACTAGATTAGAGGTTGTTTTTTACCTTGCCAAGTATTTCTGTTTTTGAATTCTTTTAATATAGTATTTAAAACTACTTTTTTATTACCACTCCAAAGAGGCTCAATCAATAGATTTTTAGGTCCATCTCCTGTAATTCTATGAATTACAATTTCAGGCGGAATAATTTCTATACAAGATATTAGTAAATCAATATATTCATCCATTGATAATATCTTGAAATCATTTTCAGCGTAATAATCGGCTAGGTCAGTATTTTTTAGTACATGTAATAATTGAAGTTTTATCCCCCTAATATTCTTGTTGCATATATATTTTACTGATTGAAGAACATCTTCTTTTGTTTCATTAGGTAGTCCTAATATTAGATGAACAACTACGTCAAGGCCAGCCTCTGTAAGTCTTGTTACAGCACTATCAAAACAATCCAGTTCATATCCACGTCTTATAAAGGATGCAGAAGAGGTATGAATTGATTGTAATCCCAGTTCAACCCATACCTTCTTGGTTTTATTAATGGTGGCTAATAGTTTTATAACTTCATTATCAAGGCAATCAGGCCTTGTTGCTACAGATAGACCAATTATATCAGGGTGGGATATTGCTTCCCTAAAAAGTGCCTTTAAACGATTGATAGGGGCATAAGTATTAGTGTATGCTTGAAAGTAAGCAATATATTTATTCCCTGTTTTTTTTGATGACAATTTTTTCTTACCTTCTTCAATCTGGTCATATATTGATAATGATGCTGAAGAAGCGAAATCTCCAGAACCGCCTTCGCTGCAAAAAATACAACCTCTAGTACCAATCTTACCATCTCTATTAGGACAAGTGAAACCGCCATCTATTGCAATTTTATATATTTTCTCACCGTATAATTCTCTTAAATAGTAATTTAATGAATAATAGGGTTTATCTCCCCAAATACTCATATTCTTTTTCATTCCTTTCGAGTTTCTCTTTCGTATTCCTGATTTTTTTACATAACTGTACTAATTTTTTCCATTCTTCTTCTGTTGATATATTCTTTACCATATCAATAAACTCTAATTTGATATTGAATAGAACATTCTGTTTAACTATAGTTTCATCTCCATATTTAACATTCAGAATATCTGAGATTACATTTATAGTATCATCTGAAAGACTGCATGGCAAGTATAGGTAAATACTATTTAATATTTTTTCAATTGCATCATATTGTTTTTCAAAAGGATTTCCTTCGTTGTTTTCAATATAATAATTAAGAGAGTTAATATCAAAAAATATGACGTTCTCAATTTCAGAGTAATCATAGTTGATTAATACATCTCGAAATTCATTGAGTTTGATTTCTAGTTCTGTTTCGCTTATTATGTCAGTCATTTGATTCATCCTTTTATTTTTTTCTATATAAATAATATATGCTAAGAAAGATGAAATAAACAAACAAAAAAACCCACTTGAATGGGATTGTTGATATTAAAAAGAAAAAGGTTATTAGAACCTTTTTCCTTAAAACTTATATAATAAAAACATTATTTTATTATATAAATTATTTCCATTTTTATTTTTTTGAGGCATACTTATTTTTATAAAGCAAGTAGGAATAAACAAATAATGATATAAATAGAATTGCTGAAACAGCTAAACCAATATATACTATTAATGGGTTTGATATAATTCCCATTAATATGATAATTATTCCTAAAATCATAAAAACATATCCGCCATAGAAATGTGTTTTTTTCCAATTGGTTTCATCAGTAAGAGTCCAAGGTGTTTTTATACCTATAAAATAATTATGTCTGAATTGAGGCATATAATTACCAATAATAATAAAGAGAATTCCTACTAGGATTGGTATAAGTAAACCTACGTCAATTTTTACACCAAAAGAAGCTATAATTGTTATCCAATTTATGATAATCAAAAATAATATAGTATAAAATGAAAAAATATTATATGCTTTAGAGTGTTTTTTATAATTTTCCTTTTTAGGATCAATTTTTGGTAAGGTATTCATTAATAAATAAATAGCTAATGGTATTGCACTAAGAATAATTGCCATATACTTAGGACCATAATTGTCTACTTCTCCATTAATACCCCAATGTATAGGAATTATATCGGGTAAATAGAAATATGCTATACAAGTTCCTATAAATGATATAATACATAATATAAGTGTTAGCTTAGGTTTTTTCATTATTATCATCCTTTCTTGTAAAATCATATATCCATTTTATCATGGATTGAAATGATGTAGTATTTAATGAATATATTATGTTTTGACCTTGGCGCTCTGTAAAAACTAATTTAGAATTCTTTAAAATATTTAAATGATGGCTGATTGATGGCTTACTAATATTAAAACAATTAGCAATATCACCAGCAGTCATGTCTTTTTCATATAATAATTCCAATATTTTTCTTCTTGTAGGATCAGACAATGCTTTAAATACTTCGTTCATTATATCACTCCTGTGTGTCATAACTCCTGTTTACTAAAACATACAATTGATAATAACACAAATACTATGGTTAGTACAAGTATGGAGACAGTTAACTGTATAATATTTTTGGTTAACTTTATATTTTCTTGTACTAACTCTAGTGATAATGTTGTTGAATAAGCAGGAGAAAAATATTTAATATGATTGAACTAACAATATGGGGAATAATCATTGGTATCAAATCGAATATCTCTTCCATGTGCAGTCCTCCATAAATTATATGTTTAGTTAAATATCTAAATGAATATATTACTAATATATTCTATTAGTTAAAGATTGTCAAGATACTATAATAAATGATGTATAAAAAATGTTGTTCATATAGTATAATATTTAATGAGGAGGTTTTTATTATGGAGAAGAAATATGTAATGTCACTTGATCAAGGAACTACTAGTTGTAGAGCAATACTATTTGATAAAAAAGGAGATATTGTTGAAACTGCTCAAAAAGAGTTTAAACAAATATATCCAAAACCTGGCTGGGTTGAGCATGATGCAATGGAAATTTGGGGTACTCAGAGCGGTGTTATGAGAGAGGTATTGGAAACAGCTGGTGTAAGTGTTAATGAAGTAGTATCTATAGGGATAACCAATCAAAGAGAAACTACAGTTGTATGGGATAAGAATACAGGTAAGCCAGTCTATAATGCCATAGTATGGCAATCAAGACAGACAGCAGATATATGTGAAGAATTAAAAGGGAGAGGGTTAGAAGATTATATTAGAGAAAATACAGGTCTTATAATAGATGCATATTTTTCTGCAACTAAAGTTAAATGGATTCTAGATAATGTGGAAGGTGCGAGAGAAAGAGCTAAGAATGGTGAATTACTATTTGGAACTATGGATACTTGGTTAATCTGGAATATGACAAGAGGAGAAGTTCACGTTACAGAGTACTCTAATGCGTCTAGGACCATGTTATTCAATATACGTAAACTCCAATGGGACCAGAAAATATTAGATGAGTTGGATATACCAATCTCAATGATGCCAGAAGTGAAACCATCAAGTTGCATATACGGATATACTCATGAAAAAACATTAGGCGGAGCTAGAATACCTATTGCAGGAGCAGCAGGGGATCAACAAGCAGCTTTATTTGGACAAGGTTGTTTCGAACCAGGAATGGTAAAGAATACATATGGTACAGGAAGTTTCATATTAATGAATACAGGTGATAAATTGATTAGTTCTAACAACGGACTATTAACAACAATTGCCTGGGGAGTAGATGGTAAAGTAGAATATGCCCTTGAAGGTAGTATATTTATTGCTGGTGCTTCCATACAGTGGTTAAGAGATGAAATGAGATTAATATTCTCTTCAGATGAGAGTGAATATTTTGCTATGAAAGAAAAAGATTCAGCAGGCGTATACGTGGTGCCAGCATTTGCAGGTTTAGGGGCACCTTACTGGGATATGTATGCAAGAGGTGCAATAGTAGGATTGACAAGAGGAACAAATAGAAACCATATAATAAGAGCTACATTAGAATCAATTGGATATCAATCTAAGGATGTTATTAATGCAATGGTTGAAGATTCAGGTATTAGCTTGGAGAGATTAAAGGTCGATGGTGGTGCTTCAGCTAATAATTTCCTATTACAATTTCAAGCGGATATACTAGGTGTAGTTGTAGATAGACCAAAAGTCATTGAAACTACTGCTCTAGGTGCTGCTTATCTAGCTGGACTTGCAGTTGGATTCTGGAAGAAGGATGAACTAAATAGGGATACTGACATAGATAAATCATTCCATCCTTTGATGGATGATGAAATAAGAGCAATTAAATATAAAGGATGGAAAAAAGCAGTTACCAGAGCTATGAAATGGGAAGAATAGGTAATATTACAAAAATATTACTTAAATAAAAATTTCATTAAATAAATATAAAAATTTTATTAAGAATATTATTAAGATGTATTTTTTATGTAATATATGAAAAAACTGGTAGATATAGAAATAATAATAACATTAAAAGTTAAGGTATTACCTTAATTCATAAGGTTTTAAACAATAAAATAACCACATGTCTCCATGTGGTTATTTTGATGAGGGGAGTATAAATAATTAATAAGGGGTTATATAGTGTATATGATATGTATCGTTCCTTAAAAAGAAGGGTAAACAACACATTCATATATTCACATTATAGTATATATTTTATATAATTTCAACAAAAAAATTAAATTTTTATTAAAAAAATAATAAAAAAATGTTTTAAAGGTGTTCTTCATATAAAAAATGACCTGTTTTAAAGGTTTTACCTTACATAATTTCTTCTATATCTAAATCTGTTTCATCTTGCATATCAACTATCGCAATGCCAACATCCACAATAGGTTTTGAAGGAGTTGTCCTATGAATGAAGATTATTCTTCCGACTTCACCATTAGATAATCTTACGGTTCTATGTAAATAATTATAAGCAATATTTTCTAGAAATACAAAGAGATACTTAGTATCAAGTAATCCATAGGATTCTCTTTCAAATAATCTTATAACTTTGAATGGGGAAGTTTTCTTGTGATATGAACGAACTGATGTCATAGCATCATAGATATCTGCTATAGCTATTATTTTAGCGTAATCATGTATATGTGTATTTTTTAAGTGAAGAGGATATCCAGAGCCGTCTATCTTTTCATGATGCATAAGTATTCCCAGTTTTATTTCTTCTGGAAGGTCAAGATTTTTTACAAGATTGAATCCTATTTCAGGATGTTTTTCTATAATTGCAAATTCATCATCAGTTAGTTTGCCAGGTTTATTAATTATTTTTGTATCAATTGATAATTTACCTATATCATGTAATAGTCCTGCAACTGTCAGGTTTTCAATATCTTGTTTATCTAGGTGTAACCATTGACCAAATATATTACACAGCATTGATACATTCAATGAATGGGAATATGTGTATTCATCTACACTTCTTAAATGATTAAGGTAATTGAAAAGCTCGCTCTTGGTTTTGAGAGCTTTTATCAGATCATTACTAAGCCTGAAAAGGTCTCTAATGTTAACATTTCCACCGTTACCGATGTCATCTAATTGTTTTGTCAATTTTTTCTTATTGGTATCATAGCTATCTTTGAATTGTAAAAATTTTTTTGTGAATTCTATATCGTCATTATTATTAATATAGGTATATTTTATAAGATCTATGTAGTCCTTTATATCTACGCTTAGTATTTGATATAAATTTAATTTAAAGATATGATTTTGGGTAATAATAGTATTAGATGGAATCAGTATCAGACCATTGGATGTAAGTACATCATTGGCAAGTTCCATACCTATTTCCAGATCATGAATGCTTATTCTGTTAATCTTATATTCCATATCAATAAACCTCTTTTCAAATAATATTTCCAGTTTATTTTTTAATATTATACCAAAATTTGCTAATTATGAAAATAATTTTTTATACCTAGTTTTTATTTTTTTATTATAAAATAAGTAAAATAATACTTTTTTTATATGCATAAAATAATTTTTATAACAAATAATATAACTGTAAGATGTAAATTAAAAAGGAGGTCATTAAATGGCTAAGAGAAATAAATCAAAAAACATGAATAATGAAAACATGGATAACAACATGTATAATGAAAACAGTAGTAACCGCATGAGAGACGAAAACATGGATAATAATATGTATAACAACAATATGGAAGACATTAATAACGTGGACGATAACAACATGAACAACAGCATGTACGACAATAATATGAAAGATAAAAAAAATAAGTATAGCAAATAATATTTCTACTCCTTGGTAGGCTACTGGTAAAATATCAGTAGCTTTCTACTGTAAAACATCTTATTTATAAATTAATCCTATTATAGCTTAAATGCTTTTAGGATTAATTTTTTATTACAGAAAACCTCTGATCTTAGACTTTTTTGTACATTAATACTAAAAACACATATCACCAAGACAAAAAATAGTAAAATATGACAAAATAATATTTGACAAGATATTATTTTAAGAGTATAGTATATACATAAAACATGTTATATCAACATGACAATAGGAGGTGGAATTCATTAACGATATTAATTTAAATATGTATGCTCCTAAATACTTACAGATAACTTATTATTTCATTCATAAAATAGATAATGGTGAAATTGGTGAAGGAGAGCAGCTGCCTACAGAAAAAGCTATTGGAGATATGTTTAATGTAAGCAGAATTACAGTAGGCAAAGCACTAAATGAATTAGTCAATCAAGGCTATATTATAAAGAAGCAAGGTAAAGGCTCTTTTGTCAGCTTAGAGAAGAAGAGAATGCAATTAAATGCCATAAAGGGTTTTTCAGAAGAAATGAAAAGTAAAGGGTTAGTACCGTCGACTAAATTAATCTCTATAAATGTAATAGAACCTAGAATTGAAATTGCTAAGAAATTAGAGTTGGATATAAATGTAAAAGTATATTGTATTGAAAGAATAAGATGTGCAGATGGTATAAGAATGGCTATAGAAAAAGTATTCATACCTTTTTATTTAATTCCAGATATAGATAAATGTAATTTGGAAGGTTCATTATATGAGATTTTACGTGAAAGATATGGAATCGTTATTACAAAAGGAACTCAAAGTATAGAGGCAGGTTTAATCGATTCAGAGGTTGCTGAATTATTGAATATTGAACCTGAATCAGTGGGGTTAATAATAGAGAGAGTTTCTTATATTGATAACAAACCTTTCGAGTATGTAAAATCAATATATAGAGGGGATAAATATAAATTTGTAGTGGAACTTAATTCGTAAAAATTTTAAAAGAACTTGTTATGTCAACATACAGACATATACTATATACTAACTTGTTATGACAACATGTAGACATAATAAATAAAAAAGGAGGTTTTTGTTTTGTGGGGTTTTAGAACACATAAGTTTACTTTAAGACAAAAAGAAACATTAACAGCTTGGATTTTTATATTACCTGTTCTTGTAGGTTATTCAATTTTTACTTTTGGAGCTATAATCTATTCTTTTTGTATATCATTAACGAAATGGGATTTATTATCATCACCAGAATTCATAGGGTTGGGGAACTATATAAAAGTTTTTAAAGACCCTGAGTTCTATAATTGTATGGGAAATACTTTATTCTTTGTAATATTCCTAGTTCCAATAGTACTTGTTATATCAATGAGTCTAGCAATCGCCATTAACAGATGTATTGGTAAAGTAGGAAAGTTCTATAAAATTTCTTTTTTCATGCCATGTGTTACAGCTACAATTGCTGTTAGTATGGTTTGGTTATGTATATTTAATCCAGACAATGGAATCATTAATTCGATTTTATATTCTTTTGGGGTAAAGAATCCTCCTAATTGGTTAGAGAGTACATTTTGGGCAAAACCCTCACTTATATTTATGAGAATCTGGCAGATGAGTGGTTATTATATGATAATGTTTCTGACTGGTCTTCAGACAATACCAAAAACATTATATGAAGCTGCAAAAGTGGATGGTGCAACTAAGTGGAAAAGAATAAAGTACATTACCATTCCAATGCTCTCCAACACAACATTTTTTGTACTCATAATGTTGATTATTGAATCCTTCAATATGTTTGAATCTATTTATGTAATGACAGAAGGTGGACCAGCAGGATCTACAAATACTATAATGTATTACATTTATACCTCTGGTTTTAGCTTTTATAAAATGGGATATGCTTCTTCTTTGGCTTGGATTTTCTTTGCTATTCTTTTTGTTTTTACATTAATAAGATTTAAGACTAGAGAAGATAAAACTAATTAGGTGGGGTGAAGAAAATGAAGAAAAGAAAAGCAGGTAAAATAATTTTTCATGTTGTTATGATATTTTTAGCATTATTAAGCATTTTTCCATTTATATGGACTATAAGTGCTTCATTCAAGACTACAGGACAATTATATAATGAGAGTCCTCTTAAACTTATACCAAAACCATTTATAGTTGAAAATTATAAGAGAACTTGGGAGCTATTGCCATTTACATCATTTTTAAGGAACTCATTATTTATCTCAATGATAGTTCCATCTCTTATGATACTGCTGTCTTCAATGGCTGCTTATGCTTTTGCTAAGTTAAGGTTCAAAGGGAAAAATATTATATTTATGCTGATTCTAGCTACTATGATGCTGCCTTCCCATGTTACCTTGATACCTAATTATTCAATAGTGAGGATGCTTCACTGGATTGATAAATATGTAGCTATTATGATACCGCCATTGTTCACTGGTATTAATGCATTCAACATATTCTTCTTCAGACAATATTTCTTGTCAATACCAAAAGAATTAGAGGATGCGGCAATTATTGATGGATGTTCAAGATTTAAGTTGTTTTTTACTATCATCATGCCTAATTCCAAACCAGCTATAGCAACAGTTGGAATATTATCTTTTAGATCAATATGGAATTCGTTCTTGTGGCCAAGTATAGTTTTGAATACATACGATAAGATGACTTTAACTGTGGGGTTAAAATATTTTCAAGGTGTAGTCAGTAATTGGGGAGAGTTGTTAGCAGGTACAACTGTTGCATTAATACCAGTACTTGTTGTGTTTCTAATATTCCAGAAGTATTTTATACAGACTTCTATGGACTCTGGATTTGGGGGTAAATAAGGTATTAAGGTGGAGATTCCACCATAATATATAAACTAATTTTAATCTATATATCTATTATAAGGAGGATTTTATTATGTTTAAAAAATTGATAAGTGTTATTCTTGTATTAACATTGGTTATGGGTTTGTCAGGTTGTGGAGGTAAAAAAGATACAAACAAAGATAATGATGCCTCAACTAAGACTAATGCAACAACAGATAATAAAGATACTAGCAACAAAGAATCTGGTAACACAGATAAGGAAACTGTAAAAAGACAAAAAGTAACAGTTATATCATGGTGGGATATTACTAAGTCAGAATCATTACAAAAACTAAAAACAAGATTTGAAGAATTGAATCCTGATTTGGAATTAGAATTCACTATGGTTGGAAGTGGATATGCAGATAAAATTCTAACAATGATAGCTGGTGGTGGAGATTCTATTCCAGACGTAATGATGCTGGCTATGGATAAAGTTCCAAAATTTGCAGATTCAGAAGCAATACTATGTCTAGATGAATTCATTACTGATGATTATCTTAATTCTCTATACCCAGTTGTTAAAGAATCATGTAGATATAAAGGCAAAGTGTATAGTGTTGCCAGAGATGTAACTACTATGGCTATGTATTGTAATAAGGCAATGTTTGAAGAAGCTGGAGTTCCTATTCCATCAGAGGATTGGACAATGGAAGAATTCGTTGACATAGCAAAAAAACTTACTAAGGTAGATGATAATGGAAAACCAATCCAATGGGGATTTTATTTTCCAAAATATGCAGACGGTATCTATGATTGGTTAATAGGACATGGTGGTACATTTGCCAATGAAGACGGTACAAAATGTACACTTGATACTCCAGAAAGTAAAGAAGCTCTTCAATTCTTACATGATTTAATCTACAAACATAAAGTAGTACCTTCAGAATCACAAGCAAAACAATATGGAAAAAGCAGTTTGGCACCTATTGTAGCTGGTAAAGTAGCTATGACTATGGGTGGATTATCTGCTAGTAATAACTTCAATACTGCTAGTCCTGCTGTAGAATATGTTGTAGTACCTTTACCTAAAATGAAAGGTAAATCAATAACTCACTCTTTTGTTAATACATGGGCAGTACCAAAAGGAGCTAAGAACCCTGAGTTATCATGGAGAGTACTTGAATTCTTATCAGGTAAAGAAGGTCAGCAGATTGTATTAGATACTAATATGGGTCTACCAGCAAGTAAAGACGTTGATACTACTGATTTTGTTAATAAGAGACCTGATAATCATGTATTCATAGATGGACTTGATTATACAGTTCCATTTGAGACGTTTGTTAACGGAGCACAGTTCTATACAATATTCAAAGAAGAAGGAGAAAAGCTATGGCTTGATGAAGCTGATGTTGATAAGGTAGTAAATAATATCATGAAAAAATCAGCAGAGCTCTTTGAATAATTGAAGAAGGAATATAAATAGAGTCCATATTATTGGATTAGTTAATAAGGGGTTATTAATTATAAACCAATATAATAATATACAATCTGGGGGAAGTAATAATGAATAATAATATTTGTATCAATAAATATCTAGATTACGTCAAAAAGATGTTAAACGATATAGAGAAAACCCAAAAAGAAAATATAAAAGAAGCAAGTAATATAATTAGTAGATGCATACAAAATAAAGGAATACTGCATGTGTTTTCAACAGGGCACTCACATATGATTGTCGAAGAAATGTTTTATCGTGCAGGTGGATTAGTTCAAGTCAATCCAATACTCGACCCAGGTCTTATGCAGCATGAAGGAGCTATCAAAAGCACTAAGCTTGAACGGTTATCGGGATATGCAGAAATCTTGATAGAAAGTGTTGATTTTAAAGAGAATGAACCAATCATCATTATATCTAATTCAGGAATTAATAGTGTACCAATAGAGATGGCTATGTTAGCGAAAGAAAAAGGCTTGAATGTTATTGCAATAACTTCCATTCAAACATCCAGTACAATAGAATCAAGGCATGAATCAAATAAAAAGCTGATGGATGTAGCTGATATAGTAATAGATAATTGTGTACCAAGAGGAGATACAATAATAGATGTGGGTAGTACCGATCAAAAAATAGGAAGTGTATCTTCTATAGCAGGTATATTCATCGTCCAGAGATTAATATTGGATATTGTTAATAATTGTTATGAAGAAGGTAAGATTCCACCTATATATACTAGTGCTAATATGCCTGGTGGAGATGAACATAATAGTAAATTAATATATGAATATAAATCAAGGGTAAGGGGTCTATATTAATGAATAGATTTTTAGGTATTGATGGTGGAGGAACCAAGACTGAATTTGTAGTATGTGATGAATCAGGATACATATCAGACATATTGAGAAATGGACCTACTAACCCTATTTTCATTGATGAAAAATTGGCTTTTGCCAATCTGGATAATGGGATAAATGAAATATCAAAGCAAGTTAATAGGGAGTTTGGGTGTCTGACAATATGTATACCAGGGTTAAAACAGTATGGGGAAGAGATTAGTAAAAAATACTCAAATATAAGTAAAAAAGTAATAACTGGAGCAGATGAGCTAAATACCTATTATTCAGCAATAGGAGATTGTCCAGGGGTGGTTGTATTAAGTGGTACAGGATCATTTGTTATAGGTAAAAATGAAAAAGATGAATTTAAGACATTTGGTGGTTGGGGACCATTGGTAGGGGACGAAGGCAGTGGATATTATATTGGATTATCATGTTTAAAAGAAGTAATTAGAGCTTATGAGAATAATTTGACTACCACATTATCTAATGAAGTAGAAAAATATTTTAATATCAATAATATAATCCAGTTGAGGAAAGCTCTGTATAGGGATAATGTAGATAGAGAGAAAATTGCTGGATTGTGTAAAGTTGTATATAAAAATGCTTGTATAGAAGATAAGATATCATTACAGATCATCAATGAAGCTGCAATAAAATTAGCCAATCTTGCTAAAACAGCCATTTCTCAATTAAGATTACACAATGAAATTATTACGGTTGTTCTGACAGGCGGAGTCAGTAAGATGAAGGATACTATAATCAAACCTTTTACAAATGAGCTGTTAGAAGCATTTCCAAAAGTTATTATACAAGAACCTAGGTTTGAACCTTCAGTAGGGGCTTTGATTATGGCTATGAAGGAATATGGAATTACAATTAATGAAGATATTTTAGATAATCTACAGAAAAGTTATCAAGAGAAAAATCCAATTTTGAGGAGTGACAGCAATGTTAAGAGAAAGATTTTATGATGAAATGAAAAAAGTATTGGATAAGATAGAAAAGACACAGGGCGAAACTATAGATAAGTGTGCTAAGGTAATAGGTGATAGCCTTGTTAATAATGGAATATGTCATATATTAGATACTGGACATATGTTAATGTATGAGGGGGTAGGCAGGACTGGAGGGATGATGGCTATACGTCCTATAAGAATTAATTTTGAGGTCAATAATCCTGCAAGAAAAAGATTGATTCCAGGAAAGGAAAATGTTTATTATGATTCAATCGAAGGGTTCCCAGAATTCATATTAGGTAAAGCCAATGTAGCTAAAGGAGATGTGCTGATTATCGGTTCAGTGTCTGGATATAATAATATGCCTGTTCAGCTTGCTCTAAAAGCAAGGGAAATGGGAGTTAAGACAATAGGTATCACTTCAGTTGCATACTCAAGTAAAATAAAGGCTAAACATAAATCAGGGAAGAGATTATTTGAAGCATGTGATTATGTTCTTGATAATTGTGGAATATTTGGGGATGCTATGGTAGAGGTAGAAGAGTTAGGGAAAAAGATTGGTCCTTCTTCAGGGATAGCGGCATCTTATCTAATGTGGGCATTGCAGACAACTGTAGTTGAGTATCTTATATCTATAGGAAAAGAGCCTAGTGTATATATAAGTAATCATCTTAATAATGCAAGTGCTATTAATGGTTCTGCTTGGGAGAATTATGAGAAATTCGGTTATTGATGAATAAGAAAAGGTGGTAATTCATATGCAAATGACAGTTTTAGGACGTTATGGAACAGCTCCTGCAAAAGATGGTGCGTGTTCAGGATATTATATTGAGTATAAGAACAAGAAAATATTAATTGACTGTGGTAATGGTGTTGTTAGTAGATTACAGCATTTTTGTAAAATTGAAGAGCTGGATTATATAATTCTATCGCATGTACATTTTGATCATATGGCAGATTTGCATCTTATAAAATATGTATTGGATACCAAGAAATACTATGGAGAGGAAATAAATAAAATACCATTATTTTTACCAAAACCAGAGCAGGATGACGAAGTATATGATGATAACCTTTTTGATATAACCTATATTCAAGATGATACCATAATAAATATAGATGATTTAACTGTTTCATTCAAGAAAATGGTTCATCTAATTGATAGCTATGGAGTTTGTATAGAGAGTGAGAGATTCAAGTTTGTTTATTCTGGCGATACTGGTTATACAGATGATTTAGTTGATTTAGCAAAAGATGCAGACCTGTTTTTATGTGAAGGAACTATAGTTAAAAAACGAGATGACATACCTATGAACCATCATCTATCAGTAGAGGAAGCTTGCAGAATAAGCAACCTTGCAAATTGTAAGAGATTATTACTGACCCATTTATGGTTTGAGAGCAAAATAGAAGATTATATAGAGGAAGCAGGAAAATATTCAAGTAATTTTAGTTTAGCTAGGGAGATGGATACTTATATTTTATAGATAGGAAAAACAATAGAAAAGTGAGGTATAACTATGTATAGAAAATTTTTAAGATGTAGTCTTAGTTGTTTAGCTATAATTTTTATATTCATTACTAAAAGAACAGGCATAAATGCTGCCGAAGTAAATAGCAATCCATTAATGCTTAAAAATACTTTTGTGGATAATATTCATATGGAGAAAGGCAGTGGTGATGTTTCCAATGTTTCAATGTTAAAAAGGGAAGATCAGCAAGGGATGGAATTGCAGTCAAATGATGATATAGAGAAGCAAGTAGAAATTTTACATAGTTTTAATATAGAGCATGATTATAGCACCATTGGTGAACTTAATTTAATATTAGCTAACAAATCATCTATAGATAATGTTAATATGGAACTTGCAATATTCAACTATGATAGCAATACCTATGAATCACTAGGGAATAAAAATATTTCAAGTGATTATAAGAATATTCGATTACCCCTAGATATAGTTGATAATATTAATTCTTATATAAGTAATAATGAATTAAAATTAAAAATTCTTTACACCAACAATGATAATTTCAATATAGTATTGGATTATATTTCTTTAGATTATACATATGGCAGCGGCGTTACCAATGATAATTATTATGAATATGATATGAATGATTTGAATATTGAACAGGGTAATATATCAGCTAATGATATGGCAGCACTTAATAATAGAGATAATAAATGTTTGGAGGTTGATTCTGCAAGTAATAAAGTTGCTTGGAATGCTACAACTAATATTAAACAAAAGAAAAATAATATACATGCTCTATCAATAAATTATACTGGCAGCTATTCTACAGAATGTAATAATACATGGTTATCCTTGTGGAATTATACGACTAAAAGCTGGCAGGTCATCAGAAATTTTCAGTCAGATAATAATGAGAACAATATTCAGTGGACAACTTCTGATATGGATGATATAGAAAGTTATATATCTGAGTTCGGAGATGTTAAGGTAAGATTATATAACTCAGCTTCTAGTTCTTTTAAACGATGCTCTGATTATTTGACTGTAACTATATATTATACAAGTGATGACACAGTGAAGCATTATACTTCAGATGATATCAGTTCCGATTATGGAACAATTACAGGAAGCATAGAGGATACAACTATATGTGATAGCAATAATCTAAGTATGATATCTGATTCAGCTAATAAAGCAGCTTGGAAATGTAGTACACAAATTAATGTTGATAGGGATTACATTAAAACTTTAACTGTTTCTACTAGATTAAAATCAGATTCCATGAATATCAGAAATCAGTATTTTTCTCTATGGGATTTTGTTGATAATAAATGGACTGTATATTCTACTCAATCTGGAAGTACTGAATTTGAAGAAATCAATATCTGTATAGAAGATCCTTTAATCATCAAAAGAGTGATTTCTGATACAGGAGTTATAAAAGCTAGATTATACAATTCTTCACCAGCTTCATTTACCAAATATACAGATGTTATCACATTTAACATTGAATATGGTAATGTTGGGAGTTTTCAGTTTGCACAGCTTAGTGATGTTCATGAGCTTATTGGAAGCGATAACTTCATTAGTATCATCAATGAACTGAACACAGATATAAAACCTGATTTTACTATTGTAACAGGTGATATAACTGATCATGGTACCAATGAGCAATATGATAAATATATAGAAGACGCAAGTCTCATAGATAGTCCTGTATATGTAACTACTGGAAATCATGATGTCCGCTGGTGGAATGCTAACGGCAAGAAAGATTGGGAAACAAAAATTGGAGAACTATATTATTCATTTGACTACAAAGGTGTTCATTTTCTTATGTTAGATTCATCTTGTAATTTTGAGCTGGATGGTAAATATAATAAAAAACAGGTTGAGTGGGTTTTGAATGATTTGCAGAATGTATCAAAAGATACACCTATATTAATATTTGCTCATCATCCATTTAAAATACATCATAATATAACAGGGATTGATGAACTTCTAAGTAAGATTGAAGATTATAATGTAGTGGCTTATATGTGTGGGCACTTACATTATTATGGAAGAAAAAACGATAATTACATCCCAGTAAGTTATATCACGTATATTAAGGATAACACTGAGCAGGATTACTGTACTATTGATATAACACCTAATTATCTATATATGTACAAAAGAAAAGCATCTGATGGAAGTAAGAACTTATGGTTTAAACTACCTATGGTAAATAAACGTAAACCAGAAGTAAATATAGTTACAGCAAATGCCAAGTATAATGGTAATGTAGAAGTAGAAGTGGATGTTCCAGAAGCACCAGATGGAATAAAAGATGTAAAAGTTAGAATTGACAATTATGGTCCATGGACTTTATTAACTAGAGATGGGAATCAGTTCAGAGGAGAAATTGATATACAAGATTATAACCCTGCAATACCTTATGGAAAACACTTTCTTGTAGTTTATGTGACAGATAATAATGGAAAGGTATGGAAAGAGTATAAGGATTATCAGTGGACAGGAGGAAATGTCTCAACCAGATGGGTATTTGAAACTGAGGATATGATACAATCAACGCCAACATATCATAATCAAGTTGTATACGTTGGGTCGGAAGATGGTTCTATCTATGCAATTAATGATGGGGACGGAACATTAAAGTGGAAATATGATACAGGAGAAACTATCATATCCAAACCAGCAATATATGAAGGGATTAATAATACTCTTGTCATGGTAGGCTCAAGTGATAAAAGATTATATTCATTAGATTCTGATACAGGAAATGTACAATGGTTCTATGAAACAGAAGGAAGTGTTCTGTCAGACCCATTGGTATATGGAGACAATGTCTATTTTGGAAGCGGTGATGGATATATATATTGTGTGGATATAATTAATGGTACACTTAATTGGCGTTACAAAACGAATGGTTTAATGCGTCAAAGACCTATAGTTCATAATGATACTCTATACGCTTTTGTGAGAGATACATATATATGGTATGCAATTAACATAAGTGATGGTACATTAAAATGGAGAGGGAATGCTGATACAGATGAATCATTGTTTGTATGTGGAGATGTACGTCCAATAAAATCTGATAACAATAAATTGTGGTGTATAGATGCACAGAATACAAGACCAGGATATCTCAACATGGATACTGGTGAATTAGAATGGGTATCCACATCTATTGAAAAAGTATCTTCAAGAGGAATGTGTACTGATGGAGAGACAGTTTTTTATACATCGGGTAATGGAAGACAACTCCATGCAATTAATACTACTGACCAAAGCATTAATTGGTACACAGACATGAGAGCCAATGGCAGCGACAGTGATTTTCAACCATTCCAGATAGATTCAGGGCTGGTATATGACGATGAATCAATGGTTATACATGTTGCAGAAAGAGGAAGAATAACTGGGGTTAATGCAGTAACAGGTAATATTGAATTTATATACGATGCTGTAGGATATCCAGAAAGAGTATTATGGTCTACTCCAGAAGTAATAGATAGAAAAGTATATGTAAGCGGTACAGATGGAAATGTTTATTCAATTCAGTACTAAACAGAGTAGGAGAAAGGTAAATGATTTATAAGATAAGTAATAAATATATTGAATTAGAATTTTGCAGTGATATACATAATATAGTGAGTCTGGTTAACAAATCAACTAAAGATGATTATATCAAGGTTAAGCCCGATAATTGTATATTTTCCTTGTATGCAAAAAATGAATTGGGTAATAAAGTTAGATTATATCCTAATGATGCATATAGGGTTAATATCAATAAAGGTGAAGAGTATGAAAAGATAAGTTGTATCTATGATTCATTATTTATGGAAGATAAGAAGATTGATACTTCCGTTTTTGTTGAAATATTAATGGAAAGAGAATCAGATGATATCAAGTTTAATATAAGTATTGATAATAGAGAAAAGGATATAGAGATTATAGAGGTACTTTATCCTCATATTAGAGGTGTTTATCTTGGAGAAGTCCCAGAAGATGATATTCTCATATACCCTCATCATGCAGGAGAGAAGATCATCAATCCAATTTATAAATTAAGTACTAGAGAATATCAGGATTTTTGGAGAGCTCAGTCTTATTATAACGAAGACAAGGTATATGAAAGAGAGATCAATTATTGTGGTTTAGCTTCAATGATGTGGATGTATTATTACGATGATAAAAATGGACTCTATATATCATCTAATGATAAAGATTTTTTAGTAACAGGAATATATACTGAATCTGGGGGGCAATCAGCCCCTTGGATGGGATTTTCATTTAGGAAATATGTAAATATCAATAATGAACAGTGGAAATCTAATGATTATATTATCTCGGTTAACTGTAATGATTGGCATTATGGAGCAAGGAAATATAGATCATGGATTGAACCATATCTGGATATAAAAAAACAACCTGAATATTTGAAAGATCAAGTAGTACTTAATCAATGCTATAATTTCAAAAAAGAAGGCAAGATATATAATAGATTTGAGAATATACCACATATGTATGAGAAAGGAATGGAACAGGGTATTAACCATTTCTTTATAGCCGGTTGGAATAGAGGTGGATTCGACTCTTATTACCCAGAATTCCATCCTGATATGGAGTTGGGGACATCTATGGACTTGTATAATGGATGTGAATACATTAATGCTCATGGTGGATTTGCTACGTTCTATATTAATTGTAGAATATTTGATTTGAAATCACAATTCTATCTTACCTATGGAAATAAAATGGCTATGAAGAAATTGAATGGGGATGTTTATACTGAAAATTATGGTACTGAATCTTTTGCTGTCATGTGTCCTTCCCATAATCAGTGGCAAAAGCATATTATTGATACCGCTGTATGGATGGTAAAAAGCTATAATGCTACAGGCATTTACTTGGACCAGCTTGGTTCAGCAGAGCCATTTCCTTGTTATGATAAAGCCCATTCACATGATACTTCTTCAGAGTTTAATCATGGTTATAGATACATGCTCTCTAGTATCTATGACCAGATTAAAGGATTAAATGATGATTCATTTATTATGATTGAAAACTGTGGAGATATATATGGAGGGTATGTATGGAGTAATCTGACTTGGAACGGACCCAAATATGATGAATGTTATAATGTTTTTCGTTATACATTCCCTGAGTTTGCTCAAGTACATATGGTTAATCCAGTATATAATCTCCAAGGAGAGGAACAAGAGAGTAAATTCAAAAAGGATGTATTAAGAGCATTCGTGTTAGGTGCGGTGTACTGGTTAGGATTAACTTATAAATTCAATGATAAAAAAGAAATGTTGGATTATGTGCTAAGAGTAATCAACCTGAGAAAGAGAGCTAATGAATTAATAAAAAATGCTCAATATATGGATGATATAGGTATAATATCAGATAACGGATATGTAACTAGTAAATGGGTTTTAGATAATAATGATATAATTGTTTTAGTAGGAAATGAATTACAAGAAGAGGGTAGTATTTGGGTTGAACTTAATAATGAGCCAGTCAAAATAATACGTATAGGTATTGATCTAACTGAATCTCCTGTGGATGTAATCTATGATAACAATAAAATTAGATTACCCATATGTGATGATGAAGCAGGAGTCTATGAAATTAGACATTCATTTAATTGAATAATGAAATGAAATAAATTAATTCAAAAAACTGAGAAGATATTGTTGAATCTTTTCAGTTTTTTTATTATACAGAAAAGTGGTATTTTTAGTTTTCAATTGAAATTATATTGCATTTGTATTAGATAAGGACTAAAATGCTATGGGAACTTATATTGGATGTAAATAAAGTAAAAAATGTAAAATGTAAGAAAAGAGGAAGAATTAGATGTCAAAATTAAAACCCAAATTATTTAGTACAATGACGCATTATTCAAAACAACAACTGTTAAGCGATGTTACCGCTGGTATTATTGTAGCTATAATTGCTTTGCCTCTATCAATAGCATTAGCAATTGCTTCTGGTGTATCCCCTGAAAAAGGTATTCATACTGCAATAATTGCAGGCTTTCTTATATCTTTTTTAGGAGGGAGTAGAGTACAGATTGGTGGACCTACTGGGGCATTTATGGTTGTTGTTTATACAATTGTAGCTAAACATGGGATTGAAGGATTAATTATTGCCACGATGATGGCTGGTTTGATTATGATAATTATGGGTTTATTGAAACTAGGAAGTGTTATTAAATTTATTCCATATCCAATAACAACAGGTTTCACTAGTGGTATAGCTCTAGTTATTTTTTCATCTCAAATGAAGGATTTTTTTGGATTAAGCATTAGCGAAGTACCTGCTGATTTTATTGGAAAGTGGAAAACTTATTTCTCTGCAATGGATACTGCTAATTTATGGAGTATCATAGTAGGGGTTATAGCTTTATTAATTATCATTTTATGGCCTAAGATAAACAGAAAAATACCTGGAACATTGATTGCCTTAATAGTTACAACGGTTATGGTAATGGTATTCAAATTAGATGTAGCTACTATTGGGTCAAGATTTGGTGAATTATCTTCTGCATTACCTTTACCTCATATACCCAATATCAGTATGGAAAAAATAAGTACTTTACTAGGACCAGCTGTTACAATTGCATTTTTAGGATCAATAGAATCATTGTTATCAGCTGTAGTTTCAGATGGTATGATTGGAAGTAAACATCGTTCTAATATGGAATTAGTTGCTCAGGGAATTGCAAATATGGCCTCCGGTTTATTTGGTGGAATTCCTGCTACCGGTGCTATTGCAAGAACTGTAGCAAATATTAAAAACGGAGGGAGAACACCAATTGCAGGAATGGTTCATTCTATTACATTATTATTAATAATGGTTATGTTTATGCCTTTAGCCAAGTTGATACCATTATCTTCATTAGCAGCTGTACTGATAATGGTTGCTTATAATATGTGTGGATGGAGAGAATTCAAAGAATTGCTAAAATCACCCAAGAGTGATGTTTTGGTATTGTTAATTACATTTTTTATAACAGTTCTAATTGATTTAGTAAAAGCAATTGAAATAGGTATTGTACTAGCATCCTTGTTATTTATGAAACGTATGGCGGATGTAACAAATGTAAAAGAGACAGTCATGGATGCATCAGAAGAAGGCGATGATGACTTTAATTTTGAAGAAGAAAGTAAGAAATTCAAGTTAGCAGATGGTATACAAGTTTATGAAATAAATGGTCCATTTTTCTTTGGAGCTGCTGATAAATTCATGGAAGTGATAAATGGGATTGGTAATCCTACTAAAGTAATCATTTTGAGAATGCGTAATGTACCAGTAATGGATGCAACAGCATTACATGCGTTTAGACAATTTATAGATATATGTAAAAGAAATAAGACTAAGATATTGATATCTGGAATTAATGAACAACCTAAAAATTCATTAATCAAAGCTTCTCTTTATGAGACAATCGGAGAAGAATGCTTTTTCAAGAGTGTAGAGGAAGCTTTTACATATGCTAACAGTTAATTGTCAATTATAATAATTTAAAATCTTTATCATATGTTTTTATATCTAACTAAATTGGTTAATTTAGAAGTGATTTTTTCCTATTAATTTCTTTTGATATATATTATAATATGGAAGCAAATACTAGTAGGAGAGATAAAAATGGAAAATGTACATGCTTTAATTGAGAGCATTATCAAGACTAATAACATAAATAATATTATACTAAGCAGAGTAAGAAAAAAAGATGATACTAATTACAATAAAGTCAATGTAAAACCTGTAATCATCAAAGGAAGACTATTATATCAATTTGCTTATCATTATACTAAGAAAGTAACTCATAACAATCTAGACCATGATGATACAATTAATGAACTTAAAAATCTTATGGAAAATTATTTTAAGCAAGGTAATTTCTATACCTTAGAAGCTGATTATCAAGTATTGGTCAGCAAAAAAGGTAAGGCTAATATAATAAAAAAACCACCAACAAAAGAAAAAGTGGATTTAGACCATAATAGAACTAAAAATTATATTTTATCTGAGAATAAACCTTATGATTTTTTAATAAAACTTGGAGTAATGAATAAAGATGGAAAAGTATTAGCCAATAGATATGATAAATTCAAGCAGCTGAATAGATTTCTTGAGATGGTTTCAGATTGCATAGAACAACTAGATAAGACCAAGACCATAAATATTATAGATTTTGGTTGTGGAAAATCATATCTAACTTTTGCTCTTTATCATTATTTAGTTGAACAACTGAAATTAGATATAAACATTATTGGGCTTGATTTAAAAAAAGATGTTATAGAATTTTGTAATAAAATAGCTGTTGAGCTTAATTATAATAAATTGAAATTTGTTCATGGTGATATAAAAGGTTATGAAGAAATTGATAAAGTCGATATGGTAGTAACTCTTCACGCTTGTGATACAGCTACTGATGATGCTCTAGTGAAAGCGGTAAATTGGGGAGCAGATGTTATTTTGTCAGTTCCATGCTGCCAGCATGAACTTCTAAAACAGATTCATAATAATACCATGAAGTCAATGGAGAAACATGGAATCATCAAAGAAAAATTATCAAGCCTTATAACTGATAGTGTAAGAGGAAACATACTTGAGATTATGGGATATTCTGTACAGATGTTAGAATTCATTGATATGGAACATACTCCTAAGAATATACTTATTAGAGCATTCAAAAAAGGAAGTTATAATAAAGAATGTATAGATGAATATAAGGAGTTTAAAAAATTTTGGAATATACAACCCTATATAGAAAAAGCAATGGGAAATAAATTATTGTCATTATTAGATAAATGTTAGTATTCTAATATGAATTTTATTGGTAAAAATCAAGTAAATATAAAACTAAGGTAAAACCAAAATATGGTAATACTTTAGTTTTTTTTATATAAAAAACTACATAAATTAGTATAAAAAGTTAATAAAAAGCAGTGGAAAAAGTAAAAAAATGTAAAGAAAAAAAGGATAAAGCATAAAATTGTAGAATTATATTATAAATGGAAAATATAAGTAAAAGGAGGAAATATTGTATCTATTTAATCCATTTATTATAGAAACTTATAGAGAAAATGATATAAAAAATACAAAATTTAATTTGTTAGGAGTTTTATTATGAAATCGATTAAAAGTAAAATGGTTATTAGTATTTCATTAAGTATTCTAATTATAATGGCTGTAATTATTTTAATGGTTGGAATTAAGACAAGTAATCAATCTTTAGATAGTGCATATGAAACTACTAAGCTAAAGGGTAATTTAGTTGCTAAGAGAGTAGAAGAAGAGCTAGAAGAAGCAACCAACATAGTAAGAACTTTGGCAAATAGTTTTGAAGGTATTAAAATGAGTGAAGCTATAGTTAATAGAGATAACATAAATAATATGCTTAAAAGCGTAATAAAAGAGAATTCGGATTTCTCTGGAATATGGACTATATGGGAACCAAATTCTCTAGATAATCAAGATGATAATTATAAGAACACTGAAGGACATGACCAAACAGGAAGGTTTATTCCATATTGGTATTGGAGTGGAAATCAAGTAGTTAATAAGCCTTGTGAAGAATATGATTTGACAAGCAATGATGATTATTATTCGCTAGCTAAGAAGTCTGATACCGAAATAATACTTGAACCTTATGAATATCTATTAGATGGTGAAAAAATATTAATGACTTCTCTTGTTATTCCAATTCATTATAATAGTAAGATAATAGGGGCTGTTGGAGTTGATGTTACACTGGATAAACTACAGGCATTAACTGAAGATGTTGACTTGTATGATTCAGGTTATGAAGTAATTTTATCTAATACAGGTATATATGTTGCACACCCAAAAAAAGAATTAGTTGGAGAAAATAGATTTGATAATGATGATTAT